>CBFDCY010000034.1:0-8756 GCA_965603425.1 uncultured Dehalococcoidia bacterium
AAACGTTTACGGCGGCTATTGAAGCCAAAGTCGCCGCAGAACAGGCAGTACTTGAAGCAACGAACAAGCTGGAGCGTGTCAAGGTCGAAGCTCAGCAGAGAGAAGCCGAAGCTAAAGGGGAAGCAGACGCAAGAATAGCCAAGGCGATAGGTGAGGCCGAGTATATCCGTGTTGTTACTGAGGCACAGGTTACCGCCAACAATGATATCTCGGCATCGCTTACTCCTGAGGTCTTACAGTACATCCTGCTTGACAGGATCGGGGAAGATATTAAGGTTATGGTGATACCAGGAGGGCAGGGTCTTGACCTTGTGCTGCCGGAGTTACAGCCAGGAACTACAGAATAGGATGTCAATTACTCGAAGCATAATTTTGCTAACATTTTTGCTAACGAACTTTTCACCACTATAAATGACAAAGTGGTACTAAGCAGTACCACTTGAAGCTAAATCAAATATATAAAGTTACAACTACTTACTTATCGTTACTCTCAGGGAGAAACCTCTTGTATCTTTTAATTTGACAATGTCTCCCAATTATTATAAATTTAAATAGAACAATTGTTCTTCTGTTATACATGGATAAAAGATGATGGCACAATTGTCGGCAAAAAGAAAGCAAATGGTTGACTTTATCCTCCGTTTTGTGGAGGATAAAGGTTATCCGCCAACCGTCAGGGATATACAGAGCGGCTGTGGAATCAGCTCAACGTCAGTGGTTGACTATCACCTGAAAGTTCTGGAAAAGGAAGGGCACATACGCCGCGACCCCGAGGTATCGCGGGGAATCGAGCTGCTTGGTAGAGCATCATCACCGCTGAAAGTGCAGGTGCCGATAATCGGGCAGATAGCTGCCGGAGAACCGATTCCGGTGCCCGGCTCAGAGAGTTGGGACACAACCGCGGGCGCTGATTTTCTTGAGGTAACGGCTGACCTTACCCGGGGGAGGCAGGATGTTTATGCGTTGAAAATCAAAGGCGTGTCAATGATTGACGCTTTGATAAATGATGGTGATATGGTGCTGATGCAGCATGTCAATACGGTGGACAACGGGGAGATGGCGGCGGTGTGGCTCAAGGCGGAGAAAGAGGCGACACTGAAAAAAGTCTATATGGAGCCTGAGCGCGTGCGCCTTCAGCCGGCGAACAGCCAGATGCAGCCGGTCTATGTTGACCCGGAGAACGTTGAAATTCAGGGGAGAGTTATCGCTGTAATCCGGCGGATGGGAAAGCCGGCATAATTAATAAATCATAGCTCGATTTGCTTTTTCAGCAGACACCGTTATAAACTTGATTTGATTTTTTTAGGGCAGTAAGTATAAAGTAATTACGACCTGTACTTGATTCGAAGTTGAAGAAGATACTGCCAATACGGTATAACTGAAAGACAGCTATGATTTCTGAACAGTTTCAGACGGTAGGCCGGGACTTATTTGCACGGGGGCTCGTTTCCTCTAACAGCGGCAACCTGAGCATCAGACTGGGGGACCAGGTAATAATTACCCGGCGTGGTTGCATGCTCAACTGCCTGAGTGAAAATGACCTGATTGAGACCGGCGTTAGCAAGAACACCAGAACCACGCCGTTAGCCTCAACCGATTTGGCCATCCACCGTGCTATCTATCGTGAAACACAGGCCTTGGCTATTGTCCATGCCCATCCGCCTCACGCCGTTGCGCTCTCGATTAACGATAAAGAAATTGTGCCCGGAGTGGAGGACTCTTCGCTTGTCGGCCCGGTCCCGGTGCTGGGCTGGAGCGAAGAACTGGAAAAAGAATGTCTGGCTGATATTGTTGCCCGGGAGTTGCAGCAGCACCACATAATTATGGTGCATAATCACGGCAGCTTTGCTATCGGGCAGTGGCTTGAGGAAGCCTACAACCTCACGACGGCTCTGGAGCACACCAGCCAGGTTCTCTGCCTGACAAAGTCCTTTCAGATCGGCCCGGTCCAGGATTAGGTTATTTCTTGTAGACGGGCGTGCACCAGTGGAAATACTTGCTGTTGTCCCCTCGTATTACGTCGGCATAGATTTTCTGTAGCTGACCGGTTATCTTGCCAATTTCCCCGTCACCTACCTGGCGATGGTCTATTTCCGCGACGGGCGTGACATGCGCGGCCGTGCCGGTGAGGAAAACCTCGTCAGCAAGAAAGAGTTCAAGGCGGTCAACCGGCCTTTCCTGCGTCTCAATGCCGAGCTCATTTTTGGCCAGCGTGATTACGGAGTCGCGGGTAATCCCCGGCAGGATGTTGTTCCAGGTGGGCGGTGTGATTAACTTGCCGTTTAGTACCAGAAAAATATTTTCGCCGCTGCCCTGTGCCACGTAACCATCATGGCTGAGCATGACGCACTCGTCAAAGCCCTTTTCTACGGCGTCAGACTTGGCCATGGCATTGCCGGCATAATGACCCATTATCTTCACCTGCGGGGGAATGGAATTATCGGTGGGGCACTGCCAGGCGGAAACAGTGCACCTGGCCTTATCAACGTCTATGTAACGGCCCCAGGGAATGATGAATACGGTAAAATCATCGTCTACATCGTGGACCCGAACGCCAAGAGCCTCGCTGCACTTGTAGGCCAGCGGGCGCACGTAAATATCCTGTTCAAAGGCGCATTTCTGTGCCAGCTCCACCGTTCTCTGGCACATCTCGTCGATGCTGTAAGGCATCTTCATTCTCATTACCTTGCAGCCGTTAATCAGCCGCTGGTAGTGCTCTTCCTGGCGAAAAATAAAAATCTGCTTTTGCTGACTGTTCCAGTTACCCCGAATGCCTTCGAAGATGGCCGTTCCGTAGTGCAGGGCGTGGGTCATGATGTTTACGTTGGCTTCGGCAAGGGGAACGAATTGTTTTTTAAAAAAGGCGTAGGATGATGGCATGACGGGTCTCCTTTTCTGGAAAATAATTACCACCATTATAGCGGCTGAGAGTAGGGATTACAAGAGGGCTTGAACAGGCTGGATTCAGGGTGGTTTAAGTGCTAATATGTACATCTAAATCAAAAAAAGGAGGTGCCAGATGCTGGAGCAATTTTCCGGTGAGTTACTGGAGGCGATTTTTGATACCTTGCCACTGGACGTGACCTACGTTGATGAAAACGATACCGTGAGGTATTACAGCAAGCACGACGAGAGGGTATTCCGACGGACGCCGGCGGTCATCGGCCGCCAGGTGCAGAACTGCCACCCCAAAGACAGCCTGGACAAAGTTGTTAAGGTGGTCGAAGAGTTGAAGTCCGGGAAGAGAAAATCTGCCGAGTTCTGGATTGACCTGAAAGGGCGCAAGGTCTATATCAGGTACTTTACCGTGTATGATAAAGAAGGCAAATATCGCGGCATTCTTGAGGTGACGCAGGACATCACCGATATTCAGAAAATAGAAGGGCAGAAGCGGCTGCTGGATATGGCGTGATTAACCCTTTTTTCCATTTTACCTCGACAAACTCGGAGTGTGGAGGCTGTAGCCCTCGCTGGTTTCCGGGAAGATGTCCCTCAGCTGCAAGGTTCTTCCCGTCTGTATGGCGCTGAAGCCGTACTTTTTGCGGATTCGGTCGACGGCCGCGTTCAGGTTTTCCAGTCGTTGAACGGACGGGTCCAGCATATCTGGCTGCTTTCCGGCCTCTACCAGATGTGACACGCCGATGCCTATTAGCCGGACTGCCTGTTTGCTACGGGACAGTTCGTTTTTCAGCAGTTTCAAGCCGGTGTCAAATATGGCCTGGTCGGTATCAGCGGATTTAGGCAGCGTCTGCTGACGGGTGGTGGTGGTGAAATCGGCATATCTCAGCTTGAGCGTGATGCACCTTGCCCGTTTCTCTTTCTGGCGCAGTTCGCTGCCCACACGCTCGCTGAGATAGCGGAGCGTCGCTTGTACCGTGGCTGTGTCCCTGGTGTCCCGGCTGAAAGTGGTCTCCCGGCTGATTGATTTGGCGGCGGCGGGTGGTTCCACTTTGCGGTCGTCAATGCCGTTGGCGTGGTCGTGTATGAGTTTACCGAATGCTCCAAAGTGGCTCTTCAGTGTCTCTGCGGGCAATGCCGCCAGCTGATCGATGGTGCCAATGCCCAGATTTTTCAGAACCTGCTCGCTTTTTTTACCGATGCCGGGCAGCCGGTTCGCCGGTAGCGGGGCGAGGAAGGCGCTTTCTCCACCGTCGGGCACGTCCAGCAGTCCGTCCGGCTTGGATGCTTCCGAGGCAATCTTGGCGACTACCTTGCTGCTGGCGATGCCGATTGATGCGCAGAGGCCCAGCTCGTCTTTGACACGTTGCTTGAGCTTCTCCGCCATCTTTGGTATGGAGCCGTGGAGCGACTCGAATCCGGTAACATCAAGGTAGGCTTCGTCGATGCCCAGCGGCTCCAGAAAGGGAGAGAAGTCAGCCAGTATCGCCATGAACTTCTGTGAGGCCTCGCGGTAACGTTTGTAATTGCCCTCGATGAATATGGCCTGCGGACAGAGTCGGCTGGCGGTAAGCAGCGGCATGGCGGAATGCACGCCGTAGGCGCGGGCTTCGTAGGAAGCGGCGGCCACTACACCTCTCCGGTCAGGCTTGCCGCCGACGACCACCGGCTTGCCCTTTAGCTTTGGGTCGAGCACCTGCTCCACGGAGACGAAGAACGCGTCAAGGTCAATGTGAATGATGCGGCGCGGCTTCCGGTTGCCCATTTCTAGATCCTCATTATCTGCACCGCCTTAAGCGGGCAGGCGCGGGCGCAATCACCACACCCCTGGCAGGTGGAGGGATGGAACATAGGTTTGTGATAAGGGGCTTCCTGTTTAATCAGTTTGTGCGGGCAGGCGGACAGAGCCATACAGTTACCATGCTGGCATTTTTCCGGTTGGCACTTATCAAAGACCACCAGGGCCATCTTACCCGGCATCTCAGGACTTTCCCGTCTCCGTTTTTAATCTCTCCAGTTCTTCCTCGAGCTCCTCGCGCTGCTGCCACAGGTGCAATGACACCGAATGGGCTGGCCAGCGGGCCAGAAAATCGGCCAGCCTGGCTTCGAGTTCTTTTATACGTTCGCTGGCCGTTTTTCTGGACAGGGGTTCTTCTCTGGAGATAATGGCTTTTACCCGGCGCTCAAAGACGCTTCTCGGCAGCAGCACACGGTGCTGGCATTGTGAGCATTTTATTCCGATATCAGCGCCAACCCGGACTACCTGCCAATCATAGCTGCCGCAGGGGTGCTCTTTCTTCAAACGGACGGTATCGCCGATTTTTATGTCCATGGCTCTGGTTCCGGGCGGGAAGCAAAATCAGGAGCTGGTTTCTTTGACGTGGCGGTTGATTTGTTCTTTCAACTCGATGGCAGCCTGGCGCGCCGCCTCAGTAAAATCTTTTCCCTTTGAGGCATAAAGGATTTGCCTTGAGGAGTTGATAATCGCCTTCTCGCCATGGCGGTCAACGCCGTAGCGGACGGTCAGTGCCAGGTCTCCCCCCTGGGCACCGATGCCGGGAATCAGGAGAGGCATATCGGGGTGCTGCTCGCGGATGGTTTTCAGTTCATCGGGGTAGGTCGCTCCCACCACCAGCCCGATATTTCCATGAACGTTCCATTCACCTGCCCGGCGGGCAACAACCGCAAATAAAGGCAGACGCTCATTGTCTCCGCTTTCGGTGGTGAGCGCCTGGAAATCGACGGCGCTGGCATTTGAGGTGCGGCAGAGAATGAAAACACCACGCTCCTGATACTGCAGGAACGGCTCTATGGAATCATAGCCGAGGTATGGATTTACCGTGGCGGCATCAAAGCCAAAGTGATTGAAGATGGCCCGGGCATAGGCTTGCGCCGTGTTGCCGATATCACCCCGTTTGGCATCGCCGATAACCGGTATATCGTCCGGAATGGAGTTTCTCGTCTGTTTCAGGATGCTCATTCCGTCGTCGCCCAGCGCTTCGTAGAAGGCGAAATTCAGCTTATAGGCACAGGCCAGGTCGGAGGTGGTTTCAATGATAGCCCGGTTAAATTCGGCAACGCTGACGTTTTCCGGCATCCTCTCCTGGTCAGGGTCAAGCCCGACGCACAGGAGGCTGCCATTTTTCCTCATCGAATTGGTTAGCTTTTCAATAAACGTCACTCTGGCCCTCCGCAGGTTATAGCTGGCAACGGGCGGTCAACCGAACAGCACGCCAGCTTGAAGGAATTATCGGGCTATTTCGTGGTGCGGTGTCTGAGCTTCAGCGGGAAGCATATCGCCCAGGATTTTCTGCAGAGCCATGGTATGGCTGCAGAAGCCCCATGTGGAGAAGAAAGGGCAGGAACAATGCCACTGGCCGTCTTTATAGCCGGTGTTGTAATTGTCATTCTCGCCGCGGAACTTCACGGCAAGTTCGGTGAACGCTACGCGGTCGGTTTCCTGAGCGTATCGATTTGCCTTTTCAATCTTCCCGATCAAGCTGGACTGCATATGCCTTACCTCCTTAATGTAAAAAGCACTGGCCTAATCTGGCGCAGCGCTTCGATTCATATTGCCAAGCCCATAGCTCCTGAATTCATATTAATACTTCCATCATCATTTCATTAATTAAATTTTAACTCTTTTCAAACCGTAAGTCTAGGGGAATTCCTGCCATTTTTCGCAGCCCGTTATTTGCCTCTACTGAAGCTGATGCGGTAGAATGTTAAGTAAAGAGGCGTGAGGTGAAGCGTGCCCATTTACGAGTATGAGTGTGGCAAATGCCAATTTCATTTCGAGAGGAAGCAGAGCTTCGATGAAGAACCGATAACGATGTGCCCGCAGTGCCAGGGAAAGGCTCGCCGTGTGATACATTCCACTCCGGTCATCTTCAAGGGCAGCGGTTTTTATGTTACCGATAGTCGTAAACACAGTAACCCAGCAGGACACAAGGAACCGGAGAAGAGTAAAACAGAAGGACATAAGGAACCGGAGAAGAGTAAAACAGAGGCATCAGGTAAAGAAAAGGAGAAGTAGCTTTGTGAAAGCACTCCTGCAGCGTGTTACGAGAGCCTCCGTCACCGTAGACAATGATGTAGTGGGCAAGATAGGGCGGGGGCTCGTAGTATTTCTCGGCGTCGCCAATGGCGATACCGCAAGAGATGCGGAATATCTGGCACAAAAGGTCGCCAACCTGCGCATCTTTGCCGATAACGAGGGCAAGTTCAACCTGTCGGCGCTTGAGGTCCATGCCGAGCTGCTAATTGTCAGCCAGTTCACCCTCCTTGCTGATACCAGGAAGGGGAGACGACCCAGCTTCATTGATGCGGCACCGCCGGAACTGGCCGATGAGCTGTTTGGCTGCTTTGTAGAGCAGGCAAAGGCTACCGGTCTGAATGTGGCAACCGGGCGATTTCAGACGTATATGCAGGTTGAAATCCATAATGACGGCCCGGTTACTGTCATGCTGGATAGCGACGGAAAAACGCAAGACTAATGGCAATCGCAAATAATTTTAATTGCAAAGCCTTGCAATTACCCCGCTTTTTTGCTAAACTTTTTCTGTTCGGTCATTAAATTGCGATTTTATTTCATATGAAAAAGACAAGCGATATTATAAACAAACTGAGCGAACAGGGCTACCGCTTGACGCCGCAGCGGATGATGGTTCTGGATGCTATTGAAAACAGCGAGCACCACATCAGCGCCGAGGAGATATACGCTCAGGTGATAACGAAATATCCCCACCTGAATATATCTACGGTGTACCGGACACTGGAGTTGCTGCATCGACTTGGGCTGGTAACCGAGACCGACCTCGGTGGGGGGCGGGTCCGGTATCATCCGGCTGATAAGGGCCATCACCATCATCTGGTCTGCCAGGAATGCGGTCGGGTAATTGACCTTGACGAATCAGTAATGGATGACCTGAAACTGGTACTGAGAAGGGATTATGATTTTGCCCCCGATATACGCCATCTGGCCTTATTTGGCACTTGTGCTGATTGCAGGCGCTAAAAAAATTTAACCAGTTGATGCAAGTAATTGCAGATGCATATAAATGCCAGTAATCTATAATTCAGGAATGGAGGCGAAAGATGAATATAAAAAGCGGCTGGTTATCATTGCTCGTTCTGTCTTTAATTCTGGCGGCTAACCTGGCATCGGTGGGGTGTGCACCGGAAAGTGCGGCTGGTCTCCAGGTGGTAACCAGCACCTCGCTGCTGGCGCAGGTTGTAGAGCGGGTGGGCGGTGACAAAGTGGACGTGGTCAATGTAATTCCACCGGCGCAGTGTCCGGGACATTTTGACGTTAAGCCGGATGACATCAAGAAACTGGCCGATGCCGACATCTTTCTTATGCATGGCTGGCAGGGGGAAAAATTTACCGACGACCTGATAGCCTCCGCGGATAACTCTGACCTGAGCGTTTTTAAGATTGACGTGTCAGGCAACTGGATGACGCCGCAAACACAATCGCAGGCGATTGATTTAATCGCCGGCATTATCAGTCAGGCTGACGCTGAAAACGGTGCCCATTTTCAGAAAAATGCGGAGAGCTTCAAGGCTTCGGTTAATGCCATGGGGGCGGAAATGGCCGACAAACTGGCCGAGGCGAACGTTTCTGAAGTGAATGTAATGTGCGCTGATCAACAGCCCAGGTTTGTGCAGTGGGCCGGGTTCAATATCGTGGCTACCTTCGGCCGACCCGATTCACTGACGCCGCAAGTGGTCAAAGAACTGGTGGACAAGGGAAGAGAGGGCGAGGTAGCCCTGATTATCGATAATATGCAGAGCGGGCAGGATGCCGGCGCCGGCATTGCCGAGGAGCTTGGCAGCGCCAGAGTTATCCTTTCCAA
>CBFDCY010000035.1:0-8752 GCA_965603425.1 uncultured Dehalococcoidia bacterium
ACGTAAGTTCATTGGTGGCTTGAATCACTATCTGCCTGACGATATCGCCGTGAGCAATGCTTTCAGAGTCAGCGATACTGTTAACGTCCGCCGCAATGCGGTGAGCCGTGAGTATCACTATCTTATACTTAATCGAGCCGCCCGCTCCCCCATCCAGCACCGCTTTGCCCATCATGTTCCGGGCAGGCTGGACATTACGGCGATGAATGAAGCCTGTCAGCACCTCGTCGGCGAGCATGATTTCGCCTCATTCGCCACGGCTCTGGAAAGCCGTATAAAAAGCACGGTGCGTCGCGTTCATCAGGCCGAGGTGATTAAGGATGGCGACCTGATTACTTTTCGTATCATCGCCGGTTCATTTCTGCCCCACCAGGTGCGGAATACCGTTGGGGCGCTCCTCCGGGTTGGCCTGGGAAAGATGACAGCAGACGAATTTCGTAGTATATTAGAAGCGAGGACGCCCGGGATGGCAAGGCCAACCGCCCCTGCCCACGGGCTGTGCCTGATGCGAGTGAACTATCCATATTCCTGGGAGGAACTGCGCAATTGAAAACCTACAGCACCAAAATCAAAGACATTGAGCGAAAGTGGCATGTGATTGATGCTTCCGGCAGGACGCTGGGCAAGCTAGCCACGGAAGCCGCCAGACTGCTCATGGGCAAACACAAGCCCACTTTCAGCCCCAATCTTGATACCGGCGACAACGTTATCGTAATCAATGCCGAAAAAGTACAGGTTACAGGCAATAAGTTGAAGCAGAAGCAGTACTACCGGCATTCCGACTACCCCGGAGGGTTTAAAAGCATATCCCTGGAAAAAATGATGCAGGATGACCCAACGCGGGTTATTGAACACGCCGTCAAGGGCATGCTGCCACATACACGACTGGGCGCCCAGATGCGGAAGAAACTCAGGGTTTATGCCGGTGATTCGCATCCGCATCTCGCGCAGGTAACACAGTCATCTGGCACCGAGCCAAAGACAGGAGAGTAGAGGGTAAGCTAAATGGCAACGAAACAGTCCTATTTTCACGGCACCGGACGGAGAAAGTCATCGATAGCTCAGGTAAGAATTATGCCGGGCAATGGCGCCATAATCATCAATGGCATGCCCTATGAAGAGTTGTTCACCAGTCTGGAACACCGCCGCGCGATACTGCAACCTCTTCTGGTCACGGAAAGCCTGAGCAAATACAATGCCATGGTCAAGGTGAATGGAGGCGGCATCACCGGCCAGAGCGGGGCTATCTCACTGGGTATTGCGCGCGCGCTTATTGAGGCGGAGGAACACCTCAAGCCCATCCTGCGCCAGAATGGCCTGCTTACCCGCGACCCGCGGGTGAAGGAGCGGAAAAAACCCGGTCTCAAGCGGGCACGCAAAGCACCTCAGTACACCAAGCGGTAAGCGGCAAGTTAGCGACACCAGTAAATATGAGAGGGGTTTTAAGCCCCTCTCTTTTTATACCACGGCTGGCATATGACGTATTCTATTGCGGTCTATTTAACTCCCGCCAGCTTCTTTCCTGATTCAAGCAGCTTTTTCACTTTGTCGTCAGAGCTGCTCTCGGCGTAGATGCGGAGCACCGGCTCCGTGCCGGAAAACCTGACCAGCAGCCAGCTATTATCTTCCAGAATGTACCGGAAGCCGTCGGCGGTATCTATTTTAGCCACCTTCACCTTTTCGATTGATTCCGGGGGGTTATCCTGCAGTCGCTTGATAATCGCCTGACGTTCTTTCTCCGGAAACTCGGTATCTATACGCTGGTAATAGTGCGGCCCCACCTTACTGTAGAGGTAGTCCAGAAGCTCCGACGGCTTTTTCCCTGTCTTGAGCATGAAATCGAGAAAGTAGAGACCGGCCAGGATTCCGTCACGCTCGGCAACGTGCCCGCGGAAGCCATACCCACCGCTTTCCTCCCCACCAATCACCGCGTCTTCGGCGTGCATAATCGGAGCTACATACTTGAAGCCCACGGTCGTCTCAAATACCGGCACATGATACAGCTCGCCCAGTCGATCGAGCATGCTTGAGCTGGTGATGGTCTTGACCATCGGGCCGCGCTCCCCGCGTACTTCCAGAACGTAAAGACAGAGCATGGCGAATGTCTGAAGCGGGGTGATAAAGTTGCCCTTTTCATCGATTACGCCCACACGGTCGGCATCGCCGTCTGTCGCCAGGCCGACGCTTGCCCCCTGCCCTTTCACCATTGATGAGAGTCTTTTCAGGTTGAGTGCGATTGGTTCGGGCCGGACCATGCCGGGAAAAAGCGGGTTGCGCTCGCCGTTGATTTCGGTCACCTTGCTGTTGCCGCCCTGCAGCACCCCATTGAGGTAACCCGACCCGGCACCATACATGGAGTCTATTATTATGTCAAATCCTGCTTCCCTTATCGCGGGCAGGTCGACCAGTTTGTTAACCTGCTTGATATAAACCGGTGCCAGGTCAATTTGCTCCACCAGCCCCTGCCCCACCGCCTCTTCCAGCGGCATCCGTTCCGGCGGCCCCTTGGGCAGTATCCGTTCGATGGCTTTTATCATTTCATTGGTAATATCATCCGGCGCGCTGGACCCGTGCTGGTCCTTATATTTGAAGCCGTTCCAGGCACCCGGGTTATGGCTCGCCGTGATAATGATGGCGCCGGCTGCCTTTTTGGCCAGCACGCCGTAGCTGACCACGGGCGTCGGAGTCGCTTTATCACAAAGGTAGGTCTTTATTCCGTTCGCGGCGGTCACCTCGGCAGCAGCGGCGGCGAAGTCCTCTGAAGCAAAGCGGGTATCATAGCCGATAATCAATCCCTGTGCGCTCATCCCCGATTTTTTCAGGTAGTCAGCCGTCCCCTGCGCGCATACCCGCACGTTGTCAAAGGTGAAATCACGGGCGATAATGCCCCGCCAGCCGTCCGTACCAAACGTTATCTCATTTTTCATTTGCGCTATCCCTCTCCTGGTAACACATCTCGAAAACCGTAGGAGTCCCTGGAAACAGTCCTGCCCAGGGTGTACGGTATGCTCTCCTGGAAAATCGGCCCGGCGAAAACAAACGAATGGAACTCACCGTTTTCACCACCGGGGTCAACGCCGGGCGGAAGTTCGGCTAACAAATGCTCGTCGAATACTCTGCCCAGAAAGCTCACCGGCATCGCTCTGGTATCGACACAGGTGATAACCGCTTTGAAACCCAGGGCAATGAACGACTGCATAAGCTCACCGGTATCACGACCCCAGATGGGCAGAATGGGCGTCATTCCCACTCTGGCCAGGTTCTTTTCCCGGTATTCTTTTATCCACTCCAGAAAAATATCACCGAAAACCACGCGCTCGATGCCGTCTGATTTTACCTGATTGAGGACATCCATCAGCCGGGATTCATACTCCTCTTCCGAGCAGTCATTGGGTATCGGTATCTTTATCAGGGGCAGGCCCAGCGCTTGCGCCTGCTGTTCCAGCATTTCCCGTCGTACACCGTGCATGCTTACCCGGTCGTGGTGCTCATTTATCGAGGTAAGCAAAGACGCCACCTGATACCTGCCGCTTCGCTGTATTTCATAAAGGCTGAGGGCGCTGTCTTTACCCCCGCTCCAGGATACGATGACTTTTTCCATCATGGATAACCAGTTTATGATTATAAATCTCTGCCAATCGATTTGGCAATCGCTTTCAATTCTGTCATCAGCCGGGTGAAATCGGATATGGTCAGCGACTGCAGGCCGTCCACCAGCGCTTCCTTCGGGTTGGGGTGGACTTCAATGAGGATGCCATCGGCGCCGGCCGCCACCGCGGCTTTGGCGATTGCCGGCACCAGCGAGTAGTGACCGGCAGCATGGCTGGGATCGACAATCAATGGCAGATGGCTGGACTTCTTTATCACCGGTATCGAAGAGATATCCAGTGAAAAACGGACGCTGTCCTCAAATGTCCTGATACCACGCTCGCCGAGAATGACCTGGTTATTGCCCTCGGCCAGCAAATAGTCAGCGGCAGTCAGCCACTCCGTGACGGTGCTGGAAAAAGCGCGTTTCAGCAGGACCGGGCGTTTGCTCTTCCCCACTTCGGTTAGCAGGGCGAAATTCTGCATGTTGCGGGCACCAACCTGAAGGATATCCGCCGATTTGACTACCAGATCAACGTCATGCGGGTCAACCACCTCGGTTATCACCGGCATACTAAAGGTCTTTCTCGCTTTAGCCAGCAGGTCCAGCCCCACCTCCTCCAACCCCTGAAAGCTGAACGGCGAGGTGCGCGGCTTATAGGCCCCGCCACGCAAAACGGCCGCTCCCGCCTCTTTCACTGCCCTGGCCACTTCCATAAGCTGCTTCTCATTCTCCACCGCGCAGGGGCCGGCCATTACCACGACACGCTTACCGCCAACCTGCACCTCGCCCACGTCCACCAGGCTGTCCTCAATCTTGAACTCGCGGGAGGCCAGCTTGTACGGCTTCATGATACGGGTAACGCTTCCCACACCGGGGAGAACGGCAAAAGTCTCCGTTGGCACCTGCCCGGTATTGCCGCCCAGGATGGCGATTACTATCTTGTCCGTGCCCATGTTCAGCTGCACCTGAAAGCCAAACGACTTGGCACGCTGCACCACGCCGTCAACCTCCTGGACTTCAACGCCCCGTTCCATCTCAACTATCATTTTTGTTTCACCTAAAATTATTCTATTAGGTAATCCTCCCCCTGTATCCCCCTCCCTTTGATAAGGGAGGGGGAAGAATTATAGAAGAGGAGCTTCGCCCCTCTTAGACACCCGATTATTCCTACTTCCCCAGTGCCTCTTTTTTCAATATTTCCGCCTTGTCCGTCTTCTCCCAGGGGAGGTCAAGGTCGTCCCGGCCAAAGTGCCCGTAGCAGGCGGTCTGGCGATAAATGGGGCGGCGCAGATCCAGATGCCTGATGATGGCACCCGGCCGCAGGTCAAAGTGCTTGTTAACCAGCCCCAGGAGCACTTCATTGCTGACCTTGCCCGTGCCGAAGGTCTCGATGGAAATGGAGAGGGGATGGGCAACGCCGATGACGTAAGCGACCTGAATCTCCAGCCGCTCCGCCAGCCCCGCCGCTACCAGGTTCTTGGCCACGTAGCGCGCGGCATACGCCGCCGAACGGTCAACCTTGGTCGGGTCTTTCCCGGAAAAGGCACCGCCGCCGTGCCGGGCAATGCCGCCATAGGTATCAACCAGTATCTTCCGACCGGTAAAGCCGGTGTCAGATACCGGCCCGCCGA
The DNA here is from genome assembly GCA_965603425.1 of uncultured Dehalococcoidia bacterium. Taxonomy (GTDB): domain Bacteria; phylum Chloroflexota; class Dehalococcoidia; order Dehalococcoidales; family RBG-16-60-22; genus E44-bin89. Next base: position 5,224 of record CBFDCY010000035.1, read on the forward strand.
TGACGAACCGGCCGGTGGCGTTGACGTAGTACTGAGTTTCCTTGTCCATAAGCGCCGGCGGGACCACTTTATTGACCACGTGCTCGATAATGTCACGCTCCATCTTCTCATGAGACGGGTCATCGTCGTGCTGAGCACCGATGACCACGTTTGTTATGCGAACCGGCTTCCCATTACTGTACTCCACGGTAACCTGAGACTTGCCATCGGGCCGGAGATAGGGCAACGTCCCGTTCTTCCTTACCTCGGCCAGACGCCGGCAAAGCTTGTGCGACAGGGAAATTGGCAGAGGCATCAGTTCCGGCGTCTCATTGCAGGCAAAGCCGACCATCATTCCCTGGTCGCCCGCCCCGACTTCATCCGTTTCGGTGGCTGAGGTGCTGGTCTTGGCCTCCAGCGACTTATCAACGCCAAGCGCAATGTCCGCCGACTGCTCGTTTATCGAGACCATCACGCCACACGCCTGGTACTCGAATCCGTATTCGGGGCGGACATATCCGATATCACGAACCACATGCCGGACTATCTGCGGTACCTCTACGTAGCAGTCGGTGGTAATCTCTCCCATGACAATAACCACACCGTTGGTCACCGCCGTTTCGCACGCCACCCGACCGTAGGGGTCTTGTGCCATGATTGCATCCAGTATGGCATCCGATATCTGGTCGCAAATCTTGTCCGGGTGTCCTTCGGCAACCGATTCCGATGTCAGCAGGTATTTGGACGAACTCGCAAAACTACTAGGCATTTTCCCCTCCATGCGGATAATCAGACATATCTCTACGTTCCTTCTTCCCAGCTCGTCAGATATTTTCTCTGCTCTGCAGTCAGGCTGTCAATCTCAACGCCCATCGCGGCAAGTTTCAGCCGGGCAACCTCCCGGTCAATATCATCCGGTACGGGGTGGACTCTGATCTCCAGTTTGCCCCTGTTCTTGACTAGGTGCTCAAGACAGAGCGCCTGATTGGCGAAGCTCATATCCATGACGCTGGCCGGATGACCTTCCGCCGCCGCCAGATTTATCAGCCTCCCCTCCCCGAGCAGGAAGATTCGGCGTCCGTCCGCCAGCACGTATTCATCAACAAAATCACGTATCGTCCGCTTATTTTTGGCCATCTTCGCCAGCGCCGGTATGTTTATCTCCACATTGAAGTGCCCGCTGTTGGCCAGGATGGCACCGCTCTTCATCACCGCAAAGTGGGCCTGGTCAATCACATGTTTGTCGCCCGTGGTGGTTATGAAAATGTCACCAACCCTGGCCGCTTCCATAAGCGGCATGACCTGAAACCCGTCCATCACCGCCTCCAGCGCCCTGACCGGTTCCACCTCAACGACGATGACGTGAGCACCCAGGCCCCTGGCCCGCATAGCCACGCCATGGCCGCACCAGCCGTAGCCGCACAGAACCACCTTTTTCCCCGCCCACAGGATATTGGTAGCGCGGGTAATGCCATCTATGGTGCTCTGTCCGGTCCCATAGCGATTGTCGAAGAGATATTTGGTTTGCGCATCGTTCACCGCGATGACAGGGTATTTCAATTTCCCCGCCTCCGCCATACTGCGCAGTCGAATCACACCGGTGGTCGTCTCCTCAGTCCCGCCAATGACGCCATCAAGCATCTCCTGTCTTTTAGTATGCAGCGTGGTCACCAGGTCGGCGCCATCATCCAAGGTAAGCTGAGGTTTATGGTCTATGGCGGTATTGATGTGCTTGTAATAGGTCGCATCATCTTCACCCTTGATGGCACTGGTCGGTATATCATACTCTACCAGCGCGGCAGCAACATCATCTTGCGTGCTCAGGGGATTTGAAGCACAGAGAATCAGGTCGGCACCACCCGCCTGCAGCGTCAACGCCAGGTTGGCCGTTTCGGTGGTGACGTGGAGACAGGCCGCAATCCGCACATCTTTCAGCGGTTTTTCCTTTGCAAATCGCTCCCGTATCAGCCCTATCACCGGCATCTCCCGGAACGCCCATTCAATGCGCTGTCGGCCTGATTCAGCCAGTGACCGGTCTTTCACGTCGTAGTTATGTAAAGCCATTGTGCTCCTTTGTCAAAAATAATGCCATATCTTTTTAATGATACAGGGGATTAAGCTTTTATTCAAGAAGACCTCTCCTATTTTATAGCCACCATCACTATACGATATAATAAAGAGTGGGATTTAACCGATGAAACGATATGAGCTTATCGAGCACACAGCTGATATGGGACTGGTCGCCTACGGGCATAACCTGGCGGAAGCATTTGCCAATGCCGCCTATGGCCTGTTCTCCATTATAGCTGACCTCGGCAATGTACAGGGAAAAGAGCCCCTTCAGGTAGACCTCAGGGAAGAGGATACGGAAACCCTGCTCTTCGAATGGCTCAACTATTTACTCTATACCTTTGACGTTGAGATGCTGCTGCTGAATAGATTTGATATAGAGCGTTTTGATGGCTCTGGCTTGAAAGCAACCTGCTACGGCGAAAAGTATGACCCTTCCCGCCACCGGTTGAAGAGAGGAGTGAAGTCAGCCACCTATCATATGCTGAAGATTGACCGTGAGAACAATCAGGTACAGGTGATTCTGGATGTTTAGCAGGTGAAACAATGTCCCCCTGGAACGGGCCGCTGGAAAAAATAGACGACTATCGCTGGCGTATACCCAGGAGCTACAAGCAGGGCATGCGCGTGCCCGGCCTCATCTACGCCGATGCTGATATGGTGAAGCAAATTTGCCAGGAGCAGGCCCTGGAGCAGGTGGCCAACGTCGCCTTCCTGCCCGGCATCGTGGACTACTCACTCGCCATGCCGGATATCCACTGGGGCTATGGTTTCCCCATCGGCGGGGTGGCGGCCATGAGAGTAGATGACGGGGTGGTTTCACCGGGCGGCGTCGGCTTCGATATCAACTGCGGCGTGCGCCTGCTGCGCACCAACCTGATGCAGGACGACGTCAGCCCGAAAATGAAGCCCCTGATGGACGCTTTGTATAACAGCGTGCCCTCGGGCGTTGGTTCCAGGGGCAGGATAAGACTGAAGGGCGGAGATATCAACGAGGTGCTGAGGAAAGGCTCCCGCTGGGCAGTGGAGCATGGATACGGGCGACCGGAAGACCTGGAGCACACCGAGGAAAATGGCGAGATGGGCGGGGCGGATCCGTCAAAGGTCAGCGGGCGGGCCAGGGAACGCGGCACACCGCAGATGGGAACGCTGGGCTCAGGCAATCATTTCCTCGAAGTGGCGCTGGTCGATGAGATTTACGAAGCAGACGCTGCCCGTGCTATGGGTATCGACGAGGTCGGGCAGGTGGTGCTCTACGTCCACTGCGGCTCGCGCGGGCTGGGACACCAGGTGGCTGATGATTACGTTAAAGAGATGGTCAGGGCAATGACCAGATACGGCATTGACCTCCCCGACCGCCAGCTTGCTTGCAGCCCGGTCAACTCTCCTGAGGGCCAGGCATACCTGGGCGCGATGCGCGGCGCTGCCAACTACGCCTGGGCCAACCGCCAGTGCATCGCCCACTGGGTTAGGGAGGCGT
>CBFDCY010000036.1:0-8684 GCA_965603425.1 uncultured Dehalococcoidia bacterium
GGCAGGTAGCACTCCCGGTTAATGGTATCATGGCGTATGCTCAGTGTCTGTCCCGGCGCGCCCAGAATTACCTCCTGATGGGCCATGAGCCCGGGCAAGCGTACGCTGTGAATGGTCACTCCCTCCACTGACTCCCCCCGACTCGCGGCCGCTTTGCCCGGCGGCTGGAGGAATGGCTTCCCCCTGGCTTCCGCCATCGCTCTGGCTGTCATCTGCGCCGTCCCCGATGGAGCATCCGCTTTCAGGTGATGGTGCAGTTCGATTATTTCCGCATAATCAAGGTATTTCGCCGCGATTTTTGCCAGGTGCATCATGAGGATAGCGCCAAGGGCAAAGTTCGGCGCCATCACCGCACCAATCTTGTACTCCGCAGCCAGGCCCTCAATTTCCCTTACCTCGTCAGGCGAGAAGCCAGTGGTCCCAATGACCAGATTGACACCTTTTTCCGTAGCCAGTCGCACTGCCGGCATGGTCGCTTTGGCAATACTGAAATCCACCATAACTTCGGGTTGACAGCGTGTCAGGATATCGCCAAGGTCAGTGGAGAAGGGAACCGAGCTGGAGCCATCGGGCAGGAGCAGTGAATCCTTTGCCGCTTTCATGTCCACCGCGCCTACCAGCTGCATATCATCCTCACCGGAGACAGCTTTAATCACTTCCTGCCCTACTTTACCGGCAGCTCCGTGAACGATTACCCTGATTGGATTCATAGTCTTCTCCTGGCTGGTGCAGAAGACTCTTAACGACCCCGAAACGTACCTCTTTGCATGGGTGGCCTGCGCCCGGACTGCGAATCTCTATCCCCCCGGAATGGTCGGCTTGACCCGGAGGAACCTCTTTCTTGAGCGCCAGAGGGTCGATAATCCTTTTCCAAGATTGCTCTGCGGGACAGGTTTACCCTTCCCATATTATCAATATTAATTGCCTTTACCGTAATCTCGTCACCGACTTTAACCTCATCTTCAACCTTGCCCACCCGGTGGTCCGCCAGTTCGCTGATGTGTACCAGTCCTTCTTTTCCGGGCAGAATTTCTACCATGGCACCGAAGTCAAAAATGCGAGTCACCTTCCCGGTATAGATAGTGCCAATCTCAATATCCTTGGTCAAACTTTCAATGATTTTAATGGCTTTTTTAGCCGCTTCTTCATTGACAGCGCCGACCAGCACGGTACCACTGTCATCAATGTCGATGGTTGTCTTGGTCTCCTCGATTATCGACCGAATCGTCTTGCCACCGGTGCCGATAACACTGCCAATCTTTTCCTGGTCAATGGTTATCTTGTACACCCGCGGCGCGTACGGGCTGACCTCGGGTCGGCTGGTACTGATGGCCTCGTTCATCCGGTCCAGAATATGCATCCGCGCATCGTGACTCTGCGCGATTATCTTCTCCAGAATCTCCTGACTGACACCTTTGAGCTTGATATCCATCTGTACGGCGGTAACACCATCGCTGGTCCCGGCGATCTTGAAGTCCATGTCGCCGTAGGCGTCCTCCAGACCCTCAATGTCGGTTAGTATCTGGTATTCGTCATTATCGCCGGTGACAAGCCCCATGGCTATCCCGGATACCGCCTTTTTTATCGGTATACCGGCGTCCATCAACGACATACTCCCCGCGCAGACACTTGCCATGGAGGTGCTGCCACTGGAACTGAGAACCTCGGAGACAAGACGAATGGTATATGTGAAATCCTCGTCACTGGGCAACACCGGTACCAGAGCCCTTTCTGCCAGTGCACCGTGTCCGATTTCACGGCGACCCGGCGACCCCATACGCTTTACCTCACCACTTGAGAAGGGCGGAAAATTATAGTGGTGAATGAAGTGCTTCGTCTCTTCAATACCAAGGCCGTCAAGCTTCTGCTCCTGCCTTGTAGAACCTAAAGTGACAATGGACAGCACCTGCGTCTGGCCCCTGCTGAAAAGAGCCGAGCCATGTGTCCTTGGCAGGAGTCCCACTTCCGTGCTGATTGCCCTGACTTCATCAAGGGCGCGACCATTGAGCCGTCTTCCGGCCAGTATGCCGCTCCTTATCTCAGCCTTGGCCCTGGCCTCAAAGGCAGCCCGGATATCCTCGCTGGCGTAGGTTTCGCCCAGATTTTCCATCACCTTCTTTTTTAATTCAGAGAATTTCCCCTCCCGGACCGATTTATCTGTTTCCGCCAGGACAACCGGCAATTCATCGCCGACGCTTGAAGCTATCGCCGAAGCGATTTCCGGATTGACCTCTAGAACTGGTGCTTCCTCTTTCGACTTGCCACAGGCCTGCTGCACCTGTTCCTGAAGCCGGATTATATCCTGGTTAGCTTCAAATCCAAACTTGATAGCCCTGGGCAGAATTTCTTCGGGAACTTCCTTGGCCCCGGCTTCCAGCATGACAATTGCCTTCGCGGTGCTGGCCACAACCATATCAAGCTGACTGTTTTCAAGCTCGGGCAGCGTGGGGTTCGGCACCAGCTCATCATTGATATAGCCCACGTGAACGGCGCTTACCGGGCCGTCAAAAGGCACCTCTGAAATGCACAGTGCCGCCGACGCACCGATTACCGCCAGAACATCAGGGTCGTTCTCCTGGTCAACGGACAGCACGGTGGTCACAATCTGGATATCCCGGCGCCACGCTTTAGGCAAGAGCGGTCGTATCTGGCGGTCAATGAGGCGACAGGCCAGAATGGCCGCTTCGCTGGGGCGTCCCTCACGGCGGATGAAGCCGCCCGGGATTTTGCCGGCCGCGTACATTCGCTCCTCGTAGTCTACAGTCAGTGGCAGAAAATCAACACCTTCACGGCAGTCATCAGATACGGTAGCCGTCACCAGAACCACCGTATCTCCATAGCTAACGGTTACCGACCCGCTGGCCTGCCCGGCTAATTTTCCGGTTTCTATAATAAGGTCTCTACCACCAAATCGGCATTTAAAAGTTTGAAGTTTCGGCAATTTCCTCTCCCCGCTCAGACCTTATTTACGCAGTCCGAGTCGTTTAATCAGTTTATTATATTTACCAACGTCCTCCCGGTTCAGGTAATTAAGCAGTCTCCTTCTCTGTCCAACCAGCTTGAGCAGACCGCGCTGGGTATGAAAGTCATGGCGATTCTCCGTCATATGATTGGTCAACTGCTTTATCCTCCCGGTAAGCAGTGCTACCTGCACCTCGGTCGAGCCGGTATCTCCGTCTTTGCTCTGGTAATTGCTGATAACTTCAGCCTTTTTGTCCTTGTCCAAACTACACCTCACTAACCAGTTATAGGCAATAAATACAAATCACGTGATTATACCATACCAGCCTGATATATGTAAATTGGCTCATGACGTCGCGCTCGGAGGAAACCCGGGATAAAGCCTACACGTACAGTGGCATCTGTCCTCCCCGCTTCAATATTATAGACATGGTATCTGCCAGCTAGTATAATACACGTTAGTATGGGTAGAACCGTAAAGGAACGCGCGGAGAGCAGCGTCACCCCTAAAGTAGCCTGCAATTTTTTCAGCGGTGACACATGGCAGCAGGAAAGGGTCGCCATACCCGGTGAACTGCCGCTGTCCATCTTTGTCAACGAGCAGGAAGTCGCCACCATACTGTGCACGCCGGCTAAACTAACCCAGCTTGTCCTCGGGTTTCTGTATCTGGAGGGAATCATCACCGACCGACAGGATGTGGCCAGCCTGCGTGTCTGCGAGGATGAACCGATTGCCGATGTGAGGCTCCTCAAAAAGGAGTACAGAGCGCCATCGAGGCGTACCATTACCTCGGGCTGCGGGAGCGGCGTCAGCTTTGATACCCGTTCGTCACCGGTTACCTCTGGCCTGGTTGTTACCTCCAGCGAAATTCTGGCACTTATGCGGCAGCTTTACCAGCAGCAGGACCTGTTCCAGGAAGTGGGCGGCATCCACTCTTCCGCGCTGGCGGACCGGGAAAAGATACTGGCCTCTGCGGAAGATATCGGACGCCATAACACGCTGGACAAGATTATGGGCGAGTGCTTGCTCAAGGGGCTGCCCACGCAGGATAAGATTTTGCTGACGACGGGTCGTATCTCCTCGGAAATGGTGCTGAAAGCGGCCCGAATGCAGGTGCCAATCGTCGTCTCACGCGGTACTCCAACCGAGCGAGCAGTTACACTGGGCGAAGAGATGGGAATCACCGTAGTCGGTTATGCCCGGGGGAACAGGCTGTCCGTTTTCTCGGGTAAGGAACGACTGCTCACTAACAATAGTCAAAGTTCATAAAAAGCATTGCTGGTAGGAGGGACAGGTTATGCCGTTTCGTATCGGACCATGGGAGATAGCCCTTATCCTGGTCATTATCCTCATCGTTTTTGGCGTTGGCAAGCTTCCGCAGATAGGCGGCGCCATCGGCAAAGGGATGCGGTCTTTCAAGAAAGGACAACGCGGTGAGGACTTTGGAGAGGAAGAGGAAGAAGACGAGGAAAAACCTAAGAAGTCTGCCCGCAAGAAGAGTACCAAGAGTTAAGCACCACCGCCACCAGCATGTCAACGGGCTAATGCTTTCATAGAAAATCAACCCCTGCATGCTGCCAAGGAACAGACATGGATTTTTTCGGTATCGGTTTTGGAGAAGTACTGGTTATCCTCATTGTTGCCCTGATTATCTGGGGGCCAAAGAGGTTGCCCGGTATCGCCCGCATGCTGGGCAAAACAATGCACAGCCTGAGAAAAGCCACCACTGACCTCACCTCCCAGATAACCCGAGAAATCGATATCGAAGAAACAGAGCGCGGAAAGAAGGGCGAGCTCACATCACCCGGCGAGAGCCCTGCCGCCAAGAGAGATGCCAAGGGAGATGAGTGAAGACGGGAAGCAATCCCTCCTGACACACCTTCTGGAATTACGGCAGCGCCTGATAAAATGCGTCATCGCCATTGCCGTTGCCTCGGTTATCGCCTTTATCTTCTACGAATGGATATTCTACATTCTGAAGCTTCCCGTCGAAGAGCTCAACCTTATTTTCATTGAAATGACCGAGATGCTCGGCACCATCATGAGAGTGTGCCTTATCGCCGGCATTATCCTGGCCATGCCCTATCTTGTTTTCCAGGGCATCATGTTCGTCTCCCCGGCGTTGACCTCCAGAGAGAAGAAATATGTGTATATCATCCTGCCGTGGATTGCCCTGATGTTTATGGGCGGCGTGGCTTTCGGTTATTTCGTGCTCATTCCTCCGGCCACCAGATTCCTGATTAGCTTCGGCGCCGATATTGCCAGCCCCGAGATTCGGGTGGGCAATTACATAGCGGTGATAGCCAGGCTTCTGCTCTCCATTGGCGTTGTCTTCGAGATGCCGGTGATAACCACCTTCCTGGCCAGACTGGGCGTTCTCAAGCCGCACTGGCTTTCCAACCACCGCCGAACCGCGGTTATCGTCGCCTTCATCCTCGCCGCTCTCATCACGCCGACCTTTGACCCGATTAACCAGAGCCTGGTGGCCGTCCCGCTGATTATCCTCTATGAGATGAGCATCTGGCTGGCCAGGCTGGTCTACAAGAAACCGACGACAGAAGCCGCCGCCTGAGCCGGGCATATTTACCGGGGCGGTTATAGATGTTATAATTGTTCAACTTCGTGCCCAGAACAACCAGCAGATGGGTCAGGAATAGCGACTCCGGACTCAAAAACAGGGCGAGAAGAGCCCTGCTGCAGAAAGGGGGTGATCAGAGTGATTAGGCGGACTTGATGCGTATTCAAGGAGAGAGGGCCTCTCTCCACCAGCATTGCCTGTCAGTTCAGGCAGTTAGATACTAATGCGCATGGAGGTTTATATGCGACGATTATTCACGCCGAGAACTCGGATCATCCTCGCCGGGCTCATCTTTGGCGCCCTCGGGGCACTGATGGTCAACTGGGGCAACCCGCCCAACATGGGCATATGCGTTGCCTGCTTCCTGCGTGACATCTCCGGTGCCCTCGACCTTCACCAGGCTTCCGTAGTACAGTACCTCCGCCCCGAAATCATGGGATTTACCCTCGGCGCTCTTATCACTGCCTTCGCCTTCCGCGAGTGGCGGCCGAGGGGCGGGGCTTCACCAATAACCCGCTTTGTCCTGGGGGCACTGGTCATGATTGGCGCCCTCGTCTTTCTGGGCTGCCCTATCCGCATGCTGCTCAGACTGGCCGGCGGCGACCTCAATGCCATCACCGCACTGGCGGGAATGGTCTTCGGCATTCTGGTCGGCATCTTCTTCCTGAAACGAGGTTTCAATCTGGGCCGGGCCGTGAAGACGAATGCCGTGGCCGGCTGGATACTGCCCGCTATAATGGTCGGGCTGCTGCTCTTCGCCATCTTCAGTCCGGAATTCATCAGCTACAGCGAGAAGGGGACGGGCGCCATGTACGTCCCGCTGGCACTGGGTCTTGGCGTTGGGCTGCTGGTGGGTTTTATGGCGCAGCGGACAAGGCTGTGCTCGGTTGGTGCCTGGCGCGATATTTTCCTGGTCAGGGACTTATACCTCTTCAGTGGCATCGCCGCTTTCTTCATCGCCGCGCTGGTCACCAACTACCTGGCGGGCAACTTTGGCGCCAGCGGCATCTACCACTGGGGCTTCGCCGAGCAGCCGGTAGCCCACGATAACCATTTCTGGAATTTTCTCGGCATGGGGCTGCTGGGGATTGCCGCCACGCAGCTCGGCGGCTGCCCGCTACGCAACCTGGTGCTCTCCGGCGAAGGCGATACCGATGCCGCAGTCACCGTGCTGGGCTACCTGGCGGGGGCAGCCATAGCCCACAATTTCCTCCTCGCCTCAAGCCCACAGGGCGTTGGCACCTGGGGACCGGCGGCGGTTATCATCGGCTGGGCATTTTGCATACTCATCGGCTTCCTGATGAGCGGCCGGAGAGCGTGAGGAAGATAGCAAATGGCATTTTTCAAGAGAAAACAGAATACTCAGTTTGAAGGCGAGGGGCTGGTGCTTTTCAATGAAGTTCAGGAGGCAATGAAGGTGGAAAAGGTGCTCAAGGCTGCCGGTTACGCCGTCAAGCTGGTGGCGCCGCCTCCAGAATTGCGCAAGGGCTGTGACCTGGCCGTGGCCATAAACTTGGTAGAACAGCCCGGTATTGAAAGGACATTGAAGCAGAGCGACGTCGCCTACGTCAGCATCTCGCCGCTGAACATCGCCACCTCCGAGCTGCTGGAAATCGTCAGGGTTACCGATTTCGGCCGATGGGTCATGGTCAAGGCCGGCAATATGAAGCTGACTTTTGAAAAGGAGAGCGGAGTTATCGTGAATACCTCCGGCGGCGGCTGCCCGGACATACCTCTGCTGCATATTGAGTTGCTCGACAAAAAGCTCGAGGAGGCGTCCCGCCCCAGAGATAACGGCTACACCCTCTGCGCCCTGATGCTCGACCGGGCTCTGGAGAGGGCGATTGAAATGGCACAGGAGGATAAATGATATGCTGCTCATTGCCGGAACAGTTCCGATTAAAGGTCTGCCGCTGACCACTGGCTCCGTTAGCCGTGACGGTGATTATCTGGCGGTCAATGGCCGGCAGATACCATGCACGCAGGGTACCGGCACCATGATTGGCAGCGCGCTGGCGACAACAGAATATCTCGGCCTGGAGGCGCCGCAGGTGCTCGTGGTCGGTGATGATGGTCAGGGTAATGGCAGCCGCCAGATGTACCAGTATTTAATCGATAACGCCGGGAAACTGACCCCAGAGGTGCTCGCCCTGCACTACTGCCTGCCCGATATAAGTTTGACCCGAGGTCTCTGTACCGCCATAAAGAAATGCTCCCGGCGGCCGCGCCTCGTTGCCGATGCCGCTTCTATGTACGCCGCCAAGGCAGCCGGTCTGGCATCGGAGTTCGACATCTTCACACCGGACGCCACCGAGATGGCCTTCCTGGCCGACCCCAATGCTACCCACCCCGCCTACATCAGCCGCCACCTCTTTGACACCGATATTGCCCGGACACCGCAGCTCGTGGCGGAGGCCTATCGGCAGAACAGCGCTGCCGAAGTTATGCTGGTCAAAGGCGCCATCGACTACGTAGCACGGGAAGGTGAAATTATCACCCGCATCAATGAGCCCAATGTCCCCGCGCTGGAAGCTATCGGCGGCACCGGCGATACCATCACCGGTCTGGTGGCGGCTCTCCTCTACGCTGGCCTTGAGCCGCACGAGGCAGCGATAATCGCTGCCAGAGCCAACCGCATGGCCGGGCGGTATGCCAGAGTAACGCCAGCGACCAGGGTCAGAGAAATCATCAGCCACTTTCATCAGGTGTTCCGGGAGCACCTCTGTCAGTGGAGCGGAGTCTGCTATGCGAAAGGAGAAAATGACAATGGTTGAGGTTGACGCCCGCGGTTTTTCCTGCCCGATACCGGTGGTCAGGACCAAAAAGGCGATTGAAGAAAACCCGAAGGAATCAGTCACGGTACTGGTGGAGACCGCGGTCTCTAAAGAGAACGTTTCCCGTCTGGCGCGGAGTCAGGGCTACTCCGTTGAGGTTGAAGAAACGGGCGGCGAGTTCCGCCTTATACTTAAGCCCTCAACGAAATGATTGCACAATAACAGCTGTTACGCTATACTTGTTGACTGGTCGGGAGCGGATGAGTCCCGGTGGGCTTTGCGGACTTCAAATCCGTTGGGGGGCGTTAGAAGCGTCTTCGGTGGGTTCGACTCCCATACGCTCCCGCCAATAATTATTTAACTTTTTACT
>CBFDCY010000037.1:0-8600 GCA_965603425.1 uncultured Dehalococcoidia bacterium
GAACTTTTTGCCCACTTTTTATATTTACATTTTTGATAAAATTATACGCATAATGTGCACCTTCAGTACTAGCTGCAGCCTGCTCATATGTTATATTTTTTGGTATTGTTGTCAGCGCTTTATCTTCTGATATTGTCATGTATTGGGCATGAGGTCCTGAACCTTGTTCTTCAAATCCAAAAACTTTATCTCCTACTTTAAAAGATTTTACGTTTTTTCCAACTTCTTCAATTTTTCCAGCAAATTCGGTTCCAGGAATTTGTTTTTTTGGTTTGAATATACCTGTTAAAAGTCTTGCAAAGAATGGTTTTGCTCTAATTGTTGCGCAATCTGTTCTGTTTACTGTCGTTGCATATATTCTTATAAGTACTTCATTGTCCTTGGGAACAGGTTTGGCTACCTCTTTGAGCTGAAGAACATCCGGCGGTCCGTATTTCTCATATACAATTGCTTTCATATTATCTTCTTTCTAACCGGGATTTCTATATTTCAAAGATGTGATGATGTTACTCCCGCACTCACTGGATGTCAATTACTTGAAACGTAAGAGCGACAGGCTAACTCCATTGGCTTTTACCTGTCCCAAATCGTATACTGGTTGCTAACATGAAAAGACCCAGGTACTTCTACGGATATAATATTGTCGCTTCCGGCTTTGGTATACAGGCATTAGGCGTCGGGACATTTATCGCTTTCGGCGTCTTTTTCAAGCCACTGCTTGCCGATTTTGGCTGGTCAAGGGCCACCCTGTCGGGCGCGCAGTCAATGGCGCTGATTATCTCGGGATTCCTCGGCATTCTGGTTGGCAGGTTGACTGATAGGATTGGCCCGCGGATCGTGATAACGGTGGCCGGCTTCTTTTTCGGGTTGGGGCTCATACTTATGTCGGGCCTCAATAGTGTCTGGCAATTGTACCTGTTCTATGGCGTTGTAGTTGGCATCGGGTTGAGTTCGGTTGACATCATACCCCTCAGCACGACGGCCCGGTGGTTTGTACGGCGGAGAGGGATGATGACCGGAATTGTGAAGGTGGGCACTGGCGCCGGGCAATTCGCTCTACCGCTGGTGGCCAGCATGCTCATTGCCGCTTATGGCTGGCAGACTTCTTATATTATCATCGGCGCGGCGGCGATGGTGCTGCTCATTTCCATCGGGCAGCTGTTGCGACGTGACCCTGCCCGAATGGGGCTCTTGCCAGACGGAGACAGGGAAATTCAAACCGAGAGTTCGAAACCTGCCGAAACCGGATTTTCTCTGCGTGAGGCGCTCCGCACCCGGCAGTTCTGGACGATTTGCGTTGTCTATCTCGCCACCATGTTCTGCCTTCTCACAATCATGGTGCATATTGTCCCACACGCCACGGATATCGGTATATCCTCCACGGTAGCAGCCGGCATCTTGTCGGCTATTGGTGGAATAAGTATGGTGGGGCGGTTTGTCACCGGCGTTGCTATCGACCGTATCGGCAACAGGCTTTCCATGATTATCTGTTTTATCCTGCTTATCCTGGTTCTACTGTGGCTGCAACTGGCAAGAGAGCTCTGGATGTTCTACCTGTTTGCCGTCGTCTATGGCTTTGCCCACGGTGGGTTGTTCACCGTTATTTCACCCATCGTTGCCGAGTACTTCGGGGTACGTGCGCACGGTGCCCTCTTCGGTATCGTCTTCTTCAGTAGCATGGTCGGGGGTGCTATCGGGCCGGTTATTGCCGGGCACATCTTCGACACCACCGGAAGCTACAGCCTCGCATTCTGGACCTGTATCGCAGCCGGCGCTTTCGCACTACTACTCGTATTATCCCTCACGAAGGCAAGGCCGAGTTCAGGACGATAGAAAGATTCGGGTCGGTTTTTGTGGAGGCGGGTCATCGTTATTGTCAGTTTAATTGAAGCTCAGGAGCCCCTCACTCTCTCTCTATCCTGACATCCAGCACTGCGGGTTTCCCGAGGTGAACCTGCTCGAGGGCTTCTCTCAGGGCCGGCATAACATCGGCCGGGTCTTCCACCAGCCGCCCGTAAGCACCGCAGGCCTGAGCAATCAAGGAGTAGTCGGGTGGCGGTTTGATGTCTACACCCGACTCAAATGCCGATTCGTCTGTTAGCGTAGTCTCGCCGTAACCTCTCTGGACCATCTTTCTTATTATATTATATCCCTGGTTGTTCATGATGACCGATAGAAACGGCGCGTGGTAGGCGCGGGCGGTCCAGAGAGTGGCAACGGGGCTGCTCCATACGAAGCCTCCATCTGTGGTTATGCTCACCACCGTTCTATCCGGGGCTGCTATTTTGGCCCCGAATGCTGCCCCCAGTGCAAACTGGACGGAACCGCCAGCGTTGCCTATAAAAGTCCCCGGCCTTGTGCGGGGTATCTGTTCCGTCACGGGCGCCTGTGGGCTAATCATAAAAGTCGCTATTATCGCGTCCTCGTCTATAACCTCGGATATACAATGACAAAGCCAGTCGGCGGAAATAGGCTTCTGGTCAGCTTTGCTCATAGCCAGAGCATACCAGTCTTCCCGTTGCTTTTTGTGTTTGCTTTCCATCTGCCTGAAGCGCTCCTGGAACTGTATGCGCTTTTCAGGAGTTAATTTCTGACTTATTATATCCTTCAGCGTCGGCATGGCCTCTCTGGAGTCGGCCTCGATGTAGATATCAGAGCCCCTGTTCCATAAAGGTCGGCCCCGCGTACAGGGGTCGAGGTCGATATGAATGATTTTAACCTCCGGGCCGGGTAAAGTCTCCGACACCGCGTACGGCATATCGTAATCGATAACCAGAAGGACATCGGCGTCTGAGTAGGGATTTGTTTTTCTGCTCCCACGGTACTGTTCCACTCCAGCGCAGAGGGGGTGCGTGTGAGGGAAATTCATGTATACTTGGCTGGTAATAACCGGTGCGCACAGGGTTTCGGCCAGTTCTACCAGAGATGATACCGATTCAGGATACCTGCCACTGTGGCCGGCTACTATAAGAGGGTTTTCCGCCTCAATCAGTATCTCGGCTGCCTTGCTGAGACTGTCGACATCGGCAGGTGCGGTCGAGGATAGGGGAGTTACGGCTGATGGGGGTATTTTTACTTTATCTATCTTTTCGGTAAGAGTCGATGGGGGAAAAGCCAGATAGACCAGCCCGCAGGGCTCGGTATAGGCTATCTGGAAGGCTTTCCGGAGGACATCGTGGATGTCTTCATCGCTGCTTATCTGGTGGTCCCACTTCGCGGAATTACGCACTATGAGGCCCTGGTCGTAGGGCTCCTGTTTCCAGTTTACGCGTGGGACACCAGGAAGCTGTAACCCTGCCCATAGGATGACGGGTATTCGCCCGAACTGGGCGTTAAGGAGCGCTCCGCCCACCCGCTGGGTACCCAGCTCACAGTGTGCCATAACCACCTGTGGCTGCCCGGAAACCATATAGTGCCCGTGGGCCGCAGTCATGGCCAGAGATTCGTCCAGGCACAGTACCAGCTTGGGGGCACGTTTGCCGGCAGCTCTAAATTTGGAAATAGTTACCTGAATGGGAACGGTGGCAGAGCCGGGATTAAAGAAGATATTCTCTACACCATGCGCGTTTAATACCTCTACAAAAGCTTCTGCGCCTTCATACTGTTCCATATTTTTGCCTCCTTTTTTGAAAGCTGTGGAGTTACAAATGAATTGAACCATTCTAACACGAGTTTATTATAATAGTGAAAATCCGGTCAGGTTATGCATCGGTAGGGTGGTGAAATTTCTGGAAGTCCGGGTTCTCAACATGGGGCTGGTGGGGCGAGCTCCGAAACCATGATTAGGTGGTGTCCCATGCAAGCTCTTGACAAAATCCAGTCAGCTGATTAGAGTTTTCAGGATTGAGTTGGGCGGCTGTTGCTGAAGACGAAAGGCTGCCTGAGGCAGAAAAGGTGAAGATGCCATGTCTGCTCCCCTAAAACCTATAAGATGGTATAAAAAACTAGCCACGAAGAAAGGGCGACTTGAAGCCGGGGCATTTCTGGTGGAAGGGGACAGGGCCATCAAGCAGATAATCAGCAGTCACCCGAATGAAATAATTGAGATTATAACCGTAGAAGAACCGCTTCCTGTGTACCGCAATTACGCCGTGCGGTTGGTTACTGAGAGTCAACTCCGTTCCATCTGCCTCACCAGGACGCCGCAGGGAACTATGGCCGTTGTCCGTCTACCAGTGGATATGAGCGCGGACCATATACCCGATAGTGTTGGCAATAAAGTATTACTGCTGGAAGACATTCAGGACCCCGGGAATGTGGGTACTCTTATCCGTACTGCCGCTGCCTTCGATTTTTCTGGAGTCATCATGACGGAGAACTGTGCTGACCCGCTGTCGCCGAAGTGTGTTCAGGCAACTGCGGGTACAGTATTATCGGTATGGCTCAGGCGGACCAAGCGATATCTTGAGCTTACCAGGGCGCTGAGAAAGAGTGGCTATACCCTGATTGCGGCCGAGCTTAACGGCTTAGCCGAGCCATCGATTCTCCAGCGCCAAAGCAAACTCCTGCTGGCGCTAGGCAACGAAGCGGCAGGCCTTTCGAGAGCGCTGCTGGATGAGGCTGATTATCGATTGCGGATTCCCACTGTTCGGGAGAAGGCGGAATCACTGAACGTGGCCGTTTGCGGCGCAATCTGTATGTATTTAAGCTCACTGGAGCTTAATCGTTAGCCATTATTATCGTATCAGCACTACCTGTATCCGGTGCCGTCGAGGCTTTATCAGTACGCCCGCCCAATAGGAAAAGGGCGGAGGCCCGGCTGGTTTTTATTTCCCATCCCACATGCTCGATTGCAGGAAAGTTGCCAGATTAACATCCTGGTTGGTAATCTTGAGTTTGCGTCGGATATTTTCCCGGTGGCGGTTGATGGTGGCTTCGGACACGCCCCGCGTCTCGGCGATTTCTTTGGTGCGCATTCCTATCCGAATCATGTTGCAAGTGGCGATTTCGGTTGGTGTCATGGAATGGTAGGAAAGGGACAATTGACTGATGAACGGCGAGGTGATTTCCTCGAGGTTTGTCTGAAGCATCTCCACATATTTTCTCTGGGCTGGGGGCAGTTGTGGGGGCAGGGCGTGCAGGATTGGCATCAGGATTTTTTCGACGTTCATTTTAATGTCGCGGTGGATTTCCTGTTTCTCCTGCTCAATTCGGGCCAGAACCATTCGCAGAGCGGTGTTGGACTCTTGCAAGGCTTTGCGCTCTAGGGTCAATTGTCGGTTGGTCTCCTCCAGTTCCAGCTCCGCCGACATCCGGGTGGCAATGGTGCCGATATGCTCGGCCACTGCGTCCAGCAGGGCGCGTTCCTCTTTCAGAAAAGGGCCTTCATCAGCCGGCGGATATTCTTCCAGGTAAACAATGCTGACCTCTCCCACCGCCTCATGATACATGTAAATCCGCGACGACTGCCGCCACCTGGTCACTTTGAATCTATCGCTCTTGCAGGTTTTTCCCTTAAAGAGAATCCGGGCGCAGGTGGCCTCCGGGTACTGCCATGAATAAGGCAGAAAGTTCACCAGTTCCTGCAGCAGATTATCAAGGGAATGCAGGTTACGCTCGGCTAACTGGGAAACCCCATAAAGGCAGTTCAATTCCTTGATGCGTTCGCGCAGCGCAATCTCGACCTTGTCAGGCTCGGTTTCATTTGAAAACGGGATGCGCCACAAAAGGGCCAGGTCTTTCGAGGAAAAAGGTAAGTGCCGACCGTCGGGTGCAGGTGCAGGATTTTTTTTATTTTCCAGTGGATTTATCCCTTTTATTGCCTATTTTATATAGGCACTTCGGGTGTATTTTTTCCGTATATACTTCATTCATCCTAGCAGTTATCTTTAAGGTAATCAAGCATGCTCTCGCTTAAAGGAGGTTAATATGCCGCCCCAAACGCTCGACCAGATCCTGGAAAAACGTCGCAGTCAACCGGGTCAACTCATTGAGGCGCTCCAGGATGTCCAGGAAAATTACGGTTACATTTCCGAAGAAGCGATGCAAGACGTGTCCTATGGTCTCGGGGTGCCGCTTATGGAGGTCTACCGGGTGGCCTCTTTCTACAAGGCCTTTCGGTTAAAACCATCCGGCAAAAATGTTCTCACCATGTGCATGGGCACAGCCTGTCACGTCCGGGGCGCCCGCCTTCTCCTCGACCAGGCTACCGGCCAGCTCGGAGTTAAACCGGGCGAGGTGACCCCCGACGGTCTTTTCTCCATCGAGCATGTCAACTGCCTGGGTGCCTGCGCGCTGGGACCAATCGTTTCGGAAAACGGGTCCTATCATCACCACATGACGCCCGGGAAGCTACGTAAATTGATTGAGACTCTCAGGCGTCAGGAAATGGAGGGCAATCACGATGTCTAGCCTCAATAGTTTCCGCGAACTGGAACACCTGCGCGAGCGACTCCAGGAGCAACGGCAAAACATTACCACTACGGTGATGGTATGCGGAGGGACCGGCTGTCAAGCCTCCGGGTCCCGGGCTGTCATTAACGCGATTAGAGACGAATTATCCCGACAGAGACTGGACCTGAGCGTGCGCCTGTGCGTTACCGGATGCCACGGATTTTGCGAGCAAGGACCAGTCATAATCATCGAGCCGGGCAACCTATTTTATTGCCACGTCTCGCCAGAGGATGCTTTCGAGATTGTTTCACAGACCCTGGTGAAAGGCGAGATTATCGAGCGACTGCTTTACACGGACCCGGTTTCGGGCAAGAGAGTCCAGACCGAGTCGGAAATCCCATTTTACCAGGCGCAGGACCGGCAGCTCCTGTCCCGGAATCTCATGGTTGACCCCTGCTCGATAGAGGATTATATCGTGGCTGGTGGCTATTCTGCTCTCACCAGAGTGCTTAATGGCATGGCCCCGGAGGAGATTATCAAAGAGGTCGAATCCTCGGGGCTGCGGGGACGTGGTGGCGGCGGTTTCCCGACCGGGCGCAAGTGGAGCGAGTGCCGGGAGGCGCCCGGGGACGAGAAGTACGTTATCTGCAACGCGGACGAGGGCGACCCCGGGGCTTATATGGACCGGTGCGTGCTCGAGGGCAACCCGCACCTGGTTTTAGAAGGCATGATGATCGGCGCCTGGGCCATCGGCGCTCAAAAGGGATACGTCTACGTCCGCAATGAATATCCGCTCGCGGTCAGGCATTCACGTATCGCGGTCGACCAGGCCCGTGAACTCGGTCTGCTTGGCGACAACATCCTGGGCTCGTCCTTCTCGTTCGACGTGGATATCGCCCGGGGCGGAGGAGCCTTTGTCTGCGGCGAATCAACGGCCCTCATGGAATCCCTGGAAGGCAAAGTCGGCGAGCCCCGACCCAAGGACGTCCACACTGTAATTGACGGGCTTTACCACAAACCCACGACCCTCAACAATGTCGAAACCTGGGCTAACGTCCCACCCATCATCTTGAACGGTTCGTCCTGGTTTGCCTCGAAAGGAACCAGCGGGAGCAAGGGCACCAAAATCCTTGCTCTCACCGGAAAAATCAAGAACACCGGCCTGGTGGAAGTAGCCATGGGTACTCCCATCCGCACGGTGGTGTTTGACATCGGCGGCGGCGCGCTCAACGGCAAGCCGATTAAAGCGGTCCAGACCGGCGGACCATCGGGCGGGTGTCTGCCGGTGGAAAAGTTCGACCTTGCGATTGACTTCGATGTGCTCTCCGAAGCCGGCTCCATGATTGGCTCGGGCGGCATGGTGGTGATGGATGAGGAGACCTGCACGGTGGACGTGGCCAAATATTTCCTTACCTTCCTGCAGGACGAATCTTGCGGCAAGTGCGTACCCTGCCGGCTGGGGGTTGACCGCATGCTCGAAATAATCACGGACATCACCGAAGGCCGTGGGAGGCCGGAGCAGCTTGACCTTCTGGAGGAGTTAGCCGACACGGTTTCCCAGACTGCCCTGTGCGGGCTGGGCAAGACTGCGCCCAATCCCGTGCTCTCCACCCTGCGTTACTTCCGCGCGGAGTACGAGGCGCATATCAAGGAAAAGAAATGTCCGGCCGGGGTTTGCAAGGCCCTGATTACATACTCCATTGACCCGGATAAGTGTAATGGCTGCGGCGTTTGTGTGCGTGCGTGCACCTACGAGGCGATAAGCGGTAAGAAAAAACAGGTGCACGTTATTGACCCCCAACTCTGCCAGAAATGCGGGATATGCCGCAGCGAGTGCAAGTTTGATGCGATTCGAGTCGTCTGAGAAAGCGAGGTTTCAAGATGCTGCAATATGTCAACGTTAACATTGACGGAGCCAATATTCGTGCGCCCAGGGGGACCAGTGTGCTCGACACCGCAATCGAATACGGCATCTGCATTCCTCATCTGTGTCACGTCTCCTATCTGTCAGATATAGGCGCGTGCCGGCTGTGCATTGTCGAGCACGTGGTCAATGGCCGTTCCAATGTCACCACTTCCTGCACTTTGAACGTGGAGGAGGGCATGGTGATTCTGACTAATACAGATAAAATCCGGAAACTGCGCAAAAACATAGCGGAGCTGCTGGTGGCCCAGGCCCCCAACTCCCGTGCCATTCAGGACATGGCTGTACGTTGTGGGGTTAAAGAAGTCCGCTATCCATTTCGGAACGAGGACTGTGTTTTATG
>CBFDCY010000038.1:0-8464 GCA_965603425.1 uncultured Dehalococcoidia bacterium
GTGTATAAAGTACGAGAGCATTCCCCGCATAACCGGTGTCATTTACCGTTAAGGTCCAACCTCAATAAATATACTGCCAAGAAAAGCAAGGGTTTTTCTTGATTGTTTAAAATTTGGTTTCCTGTATGCCAAAGTATATCTTTGTAACTGGCGGTGTAGTAAGTTCTGTTGGCAAAGGTGTCACCGTCGCTTCCCTGGGCACCATTCTGAAGAGTCGTCAGCTCAGCGTCATGGCGCAGAAACTCGACCCTTATCTTAATGTTGACCCCGGAACGATGTCCCCTTACCAGCACGGTGAG
The DNA here is from genome assembly GCA_965603425.1 of uncultured Dehalococcoidia bacterium. GTDB lineage: Bacteria > Chloroflexota > Dehalococcoidia > Dehalococcoidales > RBG-16-60-22 > E44-bin89. Next base: position 300 of record CBFDCY010000038.1, read on the forward strand.
GTATTTGTCACCCAGGATGGTGCCGAGACCGACCTGGACCTGGGTAACTACGAACGATTCATTGACGTTGACGTTACCAGGGAATCTAACGTCACCTCGGGGCAGATATACAGCGCGGTCATTTCCCGGGAGCGGCGTGGAGATTTCCTCGGCGGCACGATTCAGGTCGTGCCCCATGTCACCACGGAAATAAAGTCGCGCTTCAAGAAACTGGCCGATAAGTCCGGGGCAGATGTTATCCTCATCGAGGTCGGCGGCACGGTAGGCGATATCGAGAGTCAGCCTTTCCTTGAAGCCATAAGGCAAATGCGAAATGACGTCGGGCGGGACAACATGCTCTGTGTTCACGTTACCCTGCTTCCTTATCTGAACTCAACACAGGAACTGAAGACCAAGCCAACCCAGCACAGCGTCAATGAGCTACGCCGCATTGGTATCCAGCCCGATATCATCATCTGCCGCAGCGACCTTCCCATCCCGGAGAGCATTCGCGATAAAATCTCGCTCTTCTGCGACGTGGAAAGAGAGGCGGTCATTCCCCTCCCCACCGTATCCACCATTTACGAGATACCGTTATTGCTGGAAGAGTCAAAGCTGGGCCAATTAATAGTCAACAAGCTTCATCTGCCGGCGAAAAGGGCGAATTTAAAGGAGTGGCGAGACCTGGTGGAAAGGTTCAAGACATCCCATGAACCGGTAAATATTGCTCTGGTGGGCAAATACGTTGAATTAACCGATGCCTATTTCTCGGTGCGCGAGGCGCTATGCCACGCCGCACTGTACCACAATAGAGAAGTAAAACTCTCCTGGGTGCACTCGGAAGACCTGGAACGCGATGGCTGCGATTCGCTGCTGCGGTCTGCGCAGGGCATCGTCGTGCCGGGCGGCTTCGGCATCCGGGGCATTGAAGGCATGGTCAGAGCCGCCAATTACGCACGCACCAATGGAATCCCCTACCTTGGCCTGTGTCTGGGATTACATGTAATGGTCATTGACTTTGCCCGCCATGCCCTGAAATTTAAAAAGGCAAATTCCACCGAGTTCGACCCCGATACACCCTATCCGGTGATAGATTTACTGCCGGAACAGAAGGCAGTGCTCCACAAGGGAGGCACGATGCGCCTGGGCAATTACCCCTGCAATCTTGTCCCCGATACGCATGCCGCTCAGGCTTACGGCAAGCGCCTGATAAATGAGCGCCACCGGCACCGTTATGAGTTTAACAATGAATTTCGCGCCACGCTGGCAGAAGCCGGCATGGTCTACAGTGGTCTCTCGCCGAATGAACGGCTGGTGGAAATCTGTGAGTTGGCCGAACACCCCTGGATGGTAAGCTGCCAGTTCCACCCTGAGTTTGGCTCCCGACCCAGCCGCCCCCACCCGCTTTTCCGCGATTTTCTCGGCAGGGCCAAAGATGTGTTGCGGGAAGGCGCACAACCACCTCTACCTCTGGCCACAGAACAGTGAGGATGCAATGCACTTCTTTACGACACAGCAACCTGTAGCCAATAACTCGTCAGCCACGCCGAGTTTTTCAGAATTTTTTAAATCGTGGTTTTATGATTACCAGGCAGTAATTTTTGCCCTTCCGATAAAAAAGGGGCATGGGAGTGAGGTGATACGATGAATTTTGAAGAGCTGGAAGGCAAAGCGAAAACCGAGCTGCTAACTCTGGCAAAAGAAAAGGGCGTCACCAAGCCAGAGAGCCTGAGCAAGCAAGACCTGATCCTGCAGATGCTTCAGTCAGATGTGGAACAGGAGGGTCATGTATTCTGCCAGGGTATCCTCGAGATCATGAATGACGGCTACGGTTTCCTCAGACAGGACACGCTTCTGCCCAACCATGCCGATGTCTATATTTCCCCATCACAGATTCGGCGCTTCAGTCTGCGCAATGGCGATATGGTCATCGGGCAGGGCAGACCACCAAAAAGCAACGAAAAATACTTCAGCCTCCTACAGATACTGGCCATCAATAACATCAACCCCGAGAAGTCCAGAGAGCGGCCTAATTTTGGCTCGCTCACCCCCACTTTCCCTGATAGGGCCATCAATCTGGAACACTCACCCGGTGAGCTGTCCACCCGCCTGATAAACATGATCGCACCGATAGGTCGCGGGCAGAGGGGTTTGATTGTCTCCCCACCCAAGGCGGGTAAAACAATGCTGCTCAAAGCCATCGCCAATGCCACAGCGACCAACTATAATGACATTCACTTGCTCGTCTGCCTCATCGGCGAGCGCCCTGAGGAAGTCACCGATATGAAACGCTCCGTCAAAGGGGAAGTAATCGGCGCCACCTTCGACGAGCTGGTGGAGAACCAGACCCGCGTCGCTGAACTGGCCCTGGAGAGAGGTAAGCGCCTCGTGGAAAGCGGGAAGGACGTGTTTATTCTCCTGGACGGCATCACCCGCCTTACCCGTGCCTACAATCTAGCCATGCCGTCGAGCGGACGCACCCTTTCCGGTGGCATTGACCCCGTGGCGCTTCATCCCGCCAAGCGCTTCTTCGGCGCCGCCCGCAACACCGAGGAAGGTGGCAGCCTGACCATCATCGCCACCTGCCTTGTTGACACCGGCAGCCGCATGGACGACCTCATCTACGAAGAGTTCAAGGGCACCGGCAATATGGAGCTCCATCTCGACCGGCGGCTGTCAGAACGCCGCATTTTCCCGGCTATGGACATCCAGCGCAGCGGCACACGCCGGGAAGAACTGCTCGTTGACGAAAGCAGCCTGGGCAAGATATGGCTGCTGCGCCGCATGGTCGGCTTGATTGCCTCTGACTCCGCCAACGTCGTTGAAGCCACGGAACGCATCCTGGACCGCATGCGCAAAACGAAGGACAACACCGAGTTTCTGGACAACCTGAACAAGGAGACGTAAATTGCCCTGCCGATACGATGAGATTTACTGCGGCGTCAAAACCATCCTGAATCCCTGAGCCAATCTCCCGGAAAGAACTGGCAGATGAATGATGAGGGTACCGCCCGAGGAAAGAGATTTTCACCCGCTCTCCTAGCCGGCCTGTTCGTGGCGCTGTTTGTAGGCGTCTCATTGTTCATCCGGGCCTATCTCCCGCATGAGCAAGTCTTCAGCGGCGAATATATCAGGTTTTCCAGTATTGACGCCTACTTCCACATGCGATTGATAGACAGCCTGGTACACAACTTCCCCACCCTCATTGATTTTGACCCGTACCTGCTCTACCCCTCTGGCATGAAACTGGATAACATCCATTTCTTTGACTGGTTTCTGGCGGGCATAATCTGGGTCTTCGGCCTCGGCTCACCGACACAGCATACCATTGACGTCATCGCGGTATACTTCCCCGCCGTCCTGGCCTCGCTTACCGTTATTCCGGTCTATTTCATCGGCAAGGAGCTGTTCGGGCGCGGGGCCGGGGTTATCGCGGCCGGCCTTATCGCGATACTACCCGGAGAATATCTGGGGCGCTCGATTCTCGGCTTTACCGATCACCACGTTGCCGAGACACTGTTTTCCACTGTTACCATGCTGTTTCTCATTCTGGCAATCAAACGGGCACAGGCAAGCGGCTTAACGATTCAGCACCTCCGGAACCGGGACTGGAAAGTAATCCGCAAGCCTGTCATCTACAGTGCGCTCACCGGCCTCTCCCTTGGTATCTACCTTGTTACCTGGATAGGCGGTCTACTTTTCGTCTTCATCATCCTTCTCTACTTTTTCATCCAGTTCATCATCGACCACCTGAAAAGAAACAGTACTGACTACCTTTTGCCGGCAGGCACAGCCACGTTCCTTATCGCTTTGATAATATACGTGATATTCGCCGGCGGCACGTTCACCTCTAAGTCTGCCAGCATGATGCCGTGGCTCTCTCTGCTAATCGGGGCGGCTGTCCCAACCACTCTACACTTCATATCCAGAAGATTTACCGCCTGGAAGATTAAGTCACGCTATTACTACCCCATTGCGCTATTCGGACTGGTGGTAGTGGCTTCTCTCATATGTTATGCAATTTACCCTAATTTTGTAAGAAACGTATTCGACGTGTTCAATCTGCTGGCAGTGCGCACCATAATTGAGATGCAGCCTTTCCTTCATCCGCGACAGGAATGGACTGCTGACCTCGCCTGGGGTAATTTTAATACCAATCTCTTCCTTTTCCCAGGCACACAATCGCTGCCAAAATGGTTTCAGTGGATTCCCGGACTCAGCTTGATAGCTTTGGTTATACTGGTCATAAATACTATCAGACACGGTGATTTCAGTAAAAATGCCCTGCTGATATGGAGCCTGGTAATATTACTGGCAACCCTTGGCCAGCGCCGCTTTGCCTACTATCTGGCCGTCAATGTAGCTCTGCTGACCGGTTATATCTCCTGGCAATTTCTCAAGATTAATCTAGCTATCCACCCCAAAGTTAAATACTTGAACGCCGCTGTCGCCATCATCACCATCCTGCTCCTTGTTTTCGTTTTCTCTGCCAATCTGCACCCGGCAATAGTAGCTACTTGTGTAGCGTTACTCATCGCCTATACCGGCTGGCAATTGCTCCAGGCTCTGGAGGTTTTACAGGTTTCCAGTCCAAAACCCGGACTTCAAACAAAAATCAAGCACAAAAAAAGTCCGCCGGCAGGGTCTACAGCGATGTTATATTACATCAACATCGCTGTGGTGATAATCGTTTTGTTTTTCCTGGTCTTCTTCCCCAGCATAACTCCGGCAAGAGTAGTTGCTTCCAAGGTGCATTATGCCCCACCCCATGCCTGGGTAAATTCCCTGGCCTGGATGAAGGAAAATACGCCGGAGCCTTTTGGCGACCCGGGTTCCTACTACCAGATATACGAGCCTCCTCCACCTGATAAACAATACGATTATCCTGATTCCGCTTACGCTGTAATGGCCTGGGTCGACTACGGCTACTGGATAACCCGCATCGCCCAGCGACCGGTCAATCGTACGCCGGGTCCAGGCGGATTTTATGTGGCCAATTTTTTTCTTTCCCAGGACGAAAACTCATCTCAGGAAATAGAATGGAAAACGAAGTGGGAACAGGAAACGATTCCGGCCAGCGAGATAATCGATAAACTGGATGCTAAATATATCATGCTTGACAGCCAGACCGTGACGACCAAGCTCTGGGCATTGACCTTCTGGTCAGAACAGGAACAAACGAAATATTTTGATACCTATTTTGTACCCACGGATAAAGACAACTTTACCCAGGCAACCCTATTTCACCCGGAATATTACCAGTCACTGGCGGCCAGGCTATATAACTTCGATGGCAAGGCTGTGACCCCAGAGCAGGTGGCCGTTATTTCCTACGAGGAAAAACCATTCCAGGAAGGCGGCATGGTCAAGGTAGTCAATGAGATCAAAATATTCCCCAGCTATGAAGAAGCACAGAGCTACATAGCAGAGCAGGAATCAGGGCAGCTCCAGATTGTCGGAGACTCGCCATTTCTCAGTCCGGTGCCTTTGGAGGCATTAAAGAACTACAAACTGATATACAGCTCTCCTGAATCCACCTCTTTCCCCGGTGTGGGCAATGTGCCCACGGTAAAAATATTCGAATATTTGAAATGAGCGTCGCTTTGTGGCGCTTATCCTCACTTGACAAATAAAAGGGGAAAGCCAATTATTTAGCCAGAGAAATGGAGGTTCTATCACATGCAGATAAGAAAGACTTACCGAGAGGTTAATCCCGAACTGCTCTACGCCGAAATGAGGGATTTCACCCTGAAGCAGGGAGTCATTCTGGGCGAGGAAAAAATGGAAACATACGCCCTGCCCAGCGATACCTCTTCCTTCATCACGCGGGGGACACTGACCTTCAGAGTCCAGGGCGAATCTGGCAAGGGGAAGGAATGCCTGCGGGCTCACGTCGTTGGTTCGGCTAAAACGGAAACCAGGGTGATGCTGGACAGTGATGATAAGCTTTTCTCTCCGGAGAAGTTGTCGGCACTGCAGGAGGACCTGGATTTCATCTTCGGGTCATACGAGGTGAAATAAGGGTTATAGCCCCGAGGCAAGCCGGTACATGTTATCGTAGGCCTTACCAAAATCGGGGTTATCTTTCTCCAGCCTGCTTTTCAACGTTTTCATTTGCCGTATAAATGCGTCCCGGTCCTTATTCCTTACCACTTCCGCCCACTCTGCCACCTTCTTCTGGAATAGCGCCTCAATATCCGGAACGCCGTGCAAATTCATCTGGATAGAGGCATACAGCTCCGAGTTCTCCGAGATAACGCTTTCCACCAGGGTCAACAGCACTTTATAGGTAATGCCACCGAGCTTTGTTGGCTGCACCACCTTATTCGAGTTCAGGAGCGTATCGCCAGCGACTATGGCAATGAAGTGAGAGAGCCCGAGAATGACGGCCATTTTATCGTCGTGCTCTTCCGGCGTCATCAGGCTGACGCTGGCACCCCTTTTTTCCAGGTAAGCCCTGACCTTCTCTGCCAGCACCCCCTCTTCGCTGTCGGTCGGCGCCAGCACGAAATTCTGGCCGGAAATCCCCTTGGCCCCCGGGCCAAAGAGCGGGTGTGTCCCCAGTACCTGTTTGGTCTTCAGGTGCCGATGCATGGCAGCTACGGGCATAACCTTTACCGAGGTAACGTCAACCACCACCTGCTCCGGCTGGATATGGGGGGCCAGTTCGACGATAATGTCCTCGAAAGTATCAATCGGCACCGAGAGCAATATGACTTCAGCATCTTTGACTGCCTCTACATTTGAAACAGCGTCGACGCCAAGCTCCTTTTCTGCCTCCCTGATTTTACTTTCGGTGCGGCCACTGATTATCACCTCATTGCCTTCGGCCAGTAAATGGCGGGCAAACCACCGCCCCATTTTTCCCGAACCGCCAACTATGGCAACCTTCACTAATACACCTCAATTCTATCTTTTCGCCTTCGGATACGAGCCCAGCACCTTGAGAAAAATTGTCAGTTTCTCCACATCCGCCAGCGCTTCGCGGGCGGCGGCATCCTCGCGGTGACCATCAAAATCAAGATAAAAATTATACTGCCAGGGCTTCTGCCGTGTCGGTCTGGACTCCAGTTTGGTCAGATTGATGCCACGGCGGGAAAGTTCACCGAGCGCCTCATACAGAGCGCCGGGCTGGTTCTTCGTTGAAAAAACAATCGATGTTTTGTCGTTCCCGCTTGGCGGTGAGTCTTCCCTGGCCAGGATAAAGAACCGGGTGAAATTGTGCGGGTTGTCCTCTATCTCCCTGGCAATTACCTTCATGCTATATATCTCTGCGGCCCGGGCACTGGCAATGGCAGCGCTGTCCGTTAATCCCTGTTCTTTAATCATCTTGACGCTGCCCGCAGTATCATAGCTGGGAATCAGCGTCGCGTTCAGATGCTTCAGGAAATTACGGCACTGCGCCAGCGCCTGGGGATGGGAGTAGACCTTCTTCACCGTATCCAGGCCAGCGTCAGGGCTGGCGATGAGACAATGTATAACTCTCACCTCAGTCTCGCCGCAAACATGCAGGCCGGATTCCAGCATAAGATCATAAGACCGGCTGATGCTCCCCTCCAGCGAGTTTTCCACCGGTATCACGCCAAATTGCACCCCTCCCTCCTCCACCGATTTGAATACCTCTTCCAGCGTTTCACGTGGCCGGCTCTCGATTGACGTGCCGAAGAAACGAAATGCGGCTTCCTCGCTATAAGCACCCGCCTCGCCCTGAAAGGCAGCCGTGACACCCTCTTTATTTTTGCAGGCAGCGATGATGCGCCCGTAGATGTTTTCCAGTTCTTCCCCGCCAATATCAATATTTTGCTCCCGGGCAATGCGTTTTACGTTTTCCAGGACCCTTTTTTCTCTTTCCCGGTCCTCAATCGACCTGCCCTTTGCCCGCTTGCCTCTGCCTATCTCCTCGGCAATGCTCATCCGCTCGCCAATTAACTCGGTGATTCTGGCGTCCACGTTATCAATTTGCTTCCGCAGCTCTTCTAAACTCATGACAACACCCTCGGCATAAGTCCCGCCTGCAGGACAAAATCGCATATGGTAACCGCCATCATCGCTTCCACCCCCGGCACCGCCCGCGGAACGATACAGGTATCATGTCGGCCTGTTACCGCAAGGCCGGTCTTTGTCATCTTCTGAATATCCACCGTTTCCTGATTTTTACCGATGGAGGCGGTCGGCTTGACGGCCAC
>CBFDCY010000039.1:0-8447 GCA_965603425.1 uncultured Dehalococcoidia bacterium
TATGGGAATGACCTCTTCGAGCAGGGCAGAGCCCAGTACCGAAAAAATAAAGGCTAGCCCATGGAATGTATTTTCTGCCGGATTGCGGCCGATGAACTTCCCAGCGATACGTTGTACCAGGATGATGAGGTTATGGCCTTCCGGGATATCAATCCTCTGGCCCCGACCCACGTGCTGATAATACCAAAGCGGCATATCGCGTCTCTGGCCGATTTGACTGGCGACGAAACATTGCTTATCGGGCGTATGGCCGGGGTGGCCAATAAACTAGCCAGGCAGGAAGGCGTGGCCGAAAAGGGCTACCGGCTTGTTGTCAGCAGCGGCGAGGACGGGGGACAGGTGGTGCCTCACCTCCACATGCACCTTCTCGGCGGGAGAAGGCTGGCGGACAGGCTGTGCTAGTCAGCCTTTGGCTTCTCTTTAAAGCGGTTCAGGTAGGCAAGTAACCCGGCGATGCTCTTGGCATCGCAGATGCGCCCCGAGGTTACGAGTTCAGGTATATCTTCGATTGGCACGCGGACAACGTTGATTGATTCGGTGTCCTCAGCGATTAGCTGGCTCGGAACCAACCCCGTGGCAAGGTAAAGGTAAAGGTACTCAGTGCAATATCCCGGCGCGGAATAGAAGCCGCCCAGCTTCTGTACCTTTCGGGGCATATAGCCGATTTCTTCCTGCAGCTCGCGGTTGACCGCCTCTTCGGGGCCTTCCCCGGGGTCAATACCTCCGGCCGGTATCTCCAGAAGCTCATTCTCCACCGGCTTGCGGAACTGCTTTACCAGCAGCACATTATCACTCTCATCAATGACGACTACGGCAATGCAGTCACTGTGCTCCACGATTTCCCGGGTCGTCTGCCGTCCATTGCTCAACCGGACTGAATCCACCCTCAGCTTTACTATCCTGCCATCGTAAATCAGCTGGCTGGAAAGAGTCTCTTCCATGTTACCAAGCCTTTCGTTTTTAAAAATGACGGATGAGTGCTACCTCGCCGCAGTCTGGGAATTTGGGACACCGGAAGCATTCGGTCCAGACCTTGCGCGGCAGCTCCATCTTATCTATCTCGCTGAGGCCAAATTTCTTAAAGAAAGCGGGCTGATAGGTCAGGCAGAAAATAGTGGGGATGCCAAGCGACTCCGCTTCATCGAGGCAGGCATTAACGAGAACGGTACCCAAACCCTGTTTCTGGCATTCCTCAGCCACGGCTACGGACTTGATTTCCGCCAGGTCGGACCAGATGATGTGCATTGCCGCACAGGCAAGCACGCGCTCGTCCTTACGGTGGACGAAATAGTCGCGGATGTTTTCGTAGATATCACTCAACGAGCGTGGCAGCATTTCGTCTCTGTCGGCAAAATGGTTGATAAGCTGGTGGATTTGAGGTACATCCTGAATTTTGGCTTTTTCTATCGTGCTCAATTTACCGTTTTCCTTCTAATTTTTGCTCCAGCGAGCGATAAAAGGTGTCTTCTGGATGGATGCGCAGGAACCGTGTCCGGTGCGGGCTTTGTCTTACCGTGACAGACGCCCCGTCGGCAAGGGGCATATTGATATGTCCATCAATGCTGAGCGTGGCCTGGCGTAGTGACGTTACCGTTAGCTGAACTGATGTTTCTGCCGGCAATACGAGTGCATAGGCAGGGCTGAGGTGGGGCGTAATGGGTACCAGCAGGAAATCCTTTGACTGCGGATAAAGGATGGGTCCTCCCGCGGCCAGAGAGTAACCGGTGCTGCCGGTGGCCGTCGCTGCGATAACACCGTCGGCTTTGTAGTCGGTGAGGTGCTTACCGTCGATGCCGGCTGATACACGAATCAGGCGGGCAATAGTGCCCCTCGCCACCACCACATCGTTCAGGGCGTGATAGGTGTCTGTCTTTTTGCCATCGACAACAAGCTCGACCTGAAGCATGGCCCTTTCATCGGTCCAGCCTTCTCCGGAAAGCAGGGCCGGCAACCTGTCGATAGCCTCATCAGCGCTGAGTTCGGTCATGAACCCCAGTTTGCCCAGATTTATGCCGATTATCGGAATCATTCGCGGGACCACGGCCTGTGCCGAGCGCAGAATGGTACCATCGCCGCCAATGCTTAAAACCAGGTCCGTATTGTCCAGCTGTGCCCTGGCGGTTTCGGTTTCCCAGGCGGAGCAGAGCCAGACAGTGATACCGTGAGAGACGAGGAGGTCCTGCAACTGTTTCGCCTTGGTCTGGGTGGCTTCCTTTAAAGGGTGATAGAATATACCAACGTTTTTCACCGGAGTGACCTGCTGAGCCAGTTAAAATCAATGATAACGTGAAGGGAACAAGGGAAGTGTAGCAAGTATCGCCTGCCAGTGTCAAGGTGGAGAATATGCGGGTATAAGTGCTATAATAGTTTCTTGATTTCGGGAGCAATCAATGACCGGACCAAGAAGGAAAGCGAGAGCCATTGCCCTGCAGGCACTTTATGAGGTGGATACCACGCGACACGAGGCGGATGAGGTATTGCGCCGGCTGTTGGTCGAGGGGAATATATCCGAGGATAACAATGCCTTTGTCCGGCAGCTGGTGAGCCAGGTACTGCAGCACCGGGGGGAGATTGACCAGAATATTCAGCAGTTTGCGCCGACCTGGCCCGTAGAGCAGCTATCGGTTATTGACCGGAATATTCTCCGACTTGCAATCTCTGAAATTTTATTTGATAATATAGTAACAGTTAAGGTAGCCATCAACGAAGCCGTTGAGCTGGCCAAAAAGTTCGGCGGCGAAAGTTCATCAAAGTTTGTTAATGGCGTGCTGGGTTCAGTCAGTGCGCTGGCTAAAAGATAAAAGGGTTTCCGGAAAGGGGGAAAAACGTGGCGACAATTTTTGAGCGAATAAAACCCATAGTTGTGGAGCAACTTGGTGTAGAGGAAGAGAACGTAAAACCTGCCGCGAGTTTCGTTGAAGACCTGGGGGCTGATTCTCTGGACCTGGTGGAACTGGTAATGTCACTGGAAGAGGCATTCAGCACTCCAGAGAAGAAGATTGAGATACCGGATGAGGACGCGGAAAAGATAGTCACCATTCAGAACGCGGTTGATTATATGAAGGACCTGGGAGTAGAAGACAGTTAATTTTCCCGCTCGTATCGTAAATTGATAGAGTAGCTCGGCACGAAATCGTGCCGAGCTTTTAGTAATATCCGGGTGCCATTTTTATTGCTCCTCACGATGGCACAACGATAAAAATTCATAGTGAACCCAGGATGCCAGGCAGGACCTGGCAAGAATTAGGTATGATAATCCAATACTTGACATACCAGAAGTGGGCTAGCATAATTATGCGGGAATTTGTTGAGCTACATCGTAACAGTATAAGGCTGTGGTAACTTTACTCCCGGCTTATTAGAGGGGGAAGCGGGTAAATGAGCGCCATAGATGTAATCACTATGGGTGAATCGATGATTGCCTTCGAGGCGCAGGATTACGGTCCTTTGCGAGAAATAAATTCTTTCCAGAAGTGGGTAGGTGGTGCCGAGGATAACTTCGCCATAGGGCTGGCTCGCCTTGGTTTTAAATGTGGCTGGTTTTCCCGGTTAGGTGATGATGAATTCGGGAAAGAAGTTTTCAGGACGATTAAAGGGGAAGGCATTGACGTCTCCAGGGTTATCTTTGACCCTGATGCTCAAACAGGCGTTTTTTTCGTTGAGAGGCGTGCGTACGATGAATTTAACTGTTACTTTTACCGGCAGTCATCTGCGGCAAGCCGGATATCCCCGGTTGATATCGACCCGGACTATATAAAGCAGGCTAAAATTGTCTATCTTACCGGAATCACTCCGATATTGAGCGAGTCTGCCTATCAGGCAACGGAGAAAATATTCCAGATTGCGATTGAAAATGGTCAAACCATCGTGTTTGACCCTAACTTGCGTTTGCGATTATGTGATATCACCACCGCTCGTTCCATCCTTATCCCGTTGATGCAAAAAAGTTCCTATGTTCTGCCTGGCGAGAATGAGCTCAAGCTGCTGATGGACTGTCCGGAATTATCGGCGGCAATAGACAAAGTCCGTGCAATGGGGATAAGCAATCTGGTGGTCAAGACTGGAGCGAAAGGCGCCGTTCTGGCCTGTGGTGATGACAAAGCGACGAATATCGCCGGTTTTGCGGTGAGAAATCCAATTAGCAGCATGGGGGCGGGGGACTGTTTTGGCGCTGGATTCGTCGCTGGTTTATTAAAAGAGCAACCACTGGAGCAATGCGCTCGTTGGGGTAATGCTCTGGGTGCTTTTTGCCTGATGGCTTCAGGGCCCTACCAGGCTTTACCCGGCCCTCAAGAGCTACAGACATTTTTAACTGGAGAAAGCAGCATCTCTCGCTGATGCATAAAAAACTAAGGAGGACTAGATATGGAAGCATCTGATTTTAAAGGCATTATACCGCCGATGATGACCGCATTCACCAAGGAAGGTGAGATTTATGAAGAGGGTACGCGAAAAATAGTTGATTTTATCGTTCCTCATGCCCAGGGGTTATTCCCGTGCGGGACTTATGGTAGCGGGCCGATGATGTCAATCGCGGAGCGCAAGAAGGCGGCTGAAATCATTGTTGACCAGGCTAAAGGTCGAATCCCGGTAATCGTTCATGTAGGAACAGCGGATACTAAAAACACCGTTGAATTGGCCCGCCATGCCGAAAGCATTGGAGCCAAGGCAGTAGGCGCCATTACCCCTTACTACAACAGCTACAGTGAAGATGATATTTTCGTCCATTTCCAGCAATTGATAAACGCGGTTAATATACCGGTTTTCCTTTACAATAACCCGAAGGCCTCGGGCAACTCCGTATCCTCAAACCTCCTGGTCCGCCTTGCCAGGGAAGGGTTAGGAGGGGTTAAGGATAGCAGCTTTGATGTTGTCAATTACTACCACACACAGATAGCGTTGAAAGAATTTCCCAAATTGAACCTGATTATCGGCACCGAAGCAATATTTGTGGCGGCCTTTGATGCCGGTGCCAAAGCGGCGGTTACCGGTCTGGGGAATGTTTACCCCGACCTCATTCGGAAGCTGTATGAAGCGTATCTGGACGGCGCCAGGGAGAAATTAATGCAAATCCAGGAAGAGGTTCTGGTCGTAAGGCAGATTACCAAGTATGGGCCCACTGTACCCACCTGCCACGCGATTCTGAAACTGCGCGGGATTGATGCCGGTTACCCTCGTTTGCCCTTCACGCCAGTGCCGCCGGAAACTGAAAAACGGGTGAAGGACGCTTTACAAGGCATGGGGTTACTATAAGTTTTCAAGAAGCAAGCCGGAATACGAGTTTTCATCCCGGGAAAAGAATCCCGAGAGAGAGTTCCTGGAAACTGTAAGAGCCGTGCTCTTATAGTAAACGGTTGCCTGCTTCAGCAGATATCATCTATGGCGAAGTCCAGCCCCAGTTCGCTCAGCTTCTTCTTGGTTGGGTTGCCGGTCTTCAAATCCCAGCCTCGATAGGTGAAGTAATCATCCTTGAGTCGCTCGAGAGTCTCCTTGGGAATATGGCTGCCCTGCATCGGCCCTTCCGGCACCGGCTCTTCCATAAACCGGGCTGGAAGCCGGTCATCCTCGCGGGTGAACCCCTCCCGGGCGGCAAAGCAGCGTATCATGTTCCATTCCCGCTCCGCAAGCTTCCTGGCCCCTTCGTAGTCGAGTTCCCATCCTGTTACCGCATTCAGGGCATTTATCATGCTTTCGCTGATTTTGAGCGGCCCCCAGACGGGCTCTCCCAGATGGCATATCAGCATGGAGTCGCCGAGGATAAGCCAGTGATTGATTTCGGCGGCCACGCCCCCTTTTCCTTCCAGTATTTTGCGGTCGACCAACCCGCTCTTCTCGGCGGTGGGTCGGATATCATGGTGACTGCCGCCTCTCGGGCCGGTAGCGTAACCAACGGCGGCGGCTGGGAAGGGGCGGCAGGTATGCCCCGGCCACTCCAGACCCTTGTTCTGGATAGCGAACTTTTCGGTGCCCCTGCCGACGATCTTCGAGGCATCTCTTGTGCCTTTGGCCAGTAATTCTCCCAATCCCTCCCGTTTGCCTATCTTTTCGATCATCTCGAGCATGCCGTCGGCGTTGCCGAACCGTAAATCAATGCCGTCGGTGTCTTTTTTGGTGAAAATTCCCTTCTCGTAGCATTCCATAGCCCAGCCGATGCACAGCCCCGTGGAGATGAGGTCGATTCCGTAGTAGTCGCAGAGCTCGTCGGCTTTGCAGAGCACCTCGATGTTGTCCACCTCGCAGACGCTGCCAAAAGCGTAAATCGTTTCGTAATCGGCGCCGTTGATGATCGATTTGTACGGGCCCTTGGGCACCACGCTGTACTTGGTGCAGTTAATGGAGCAGGCGAAGCAGGCACGGTGGCCCTTGACCACCTGCTCTCTCATCGCCTCACCGGTGATATTTTTCATTCCCTTGAAAGTCTCGGTCTGCCAGTTTCGGGCAGGTAAAATGCCGCCTTCGTTCATGGCGGCAACGTTACGCGGTGTGCCGTACCCGGAAAGCCCCTGTACCCCCGGGTTGTTGGCAAAGAGCTCGTTAATTCTGACGGAGGTGTTATAGACCTGGAGCATATTGGGCACTGTGACGCCGCCGGTGCCTCTGACGGCGATGGCTTTCAGGTTTTTCGAACCCATCACCGCCCCCATTCCGCCGCGACCGGAGGCCCGGATGTCGCAGAGAATCATGGCGTAGGGCGCTTTTTCCTCCCCGGCCAGCCCGATGGTGGCGATGTGTATTTCCTCATCGCCAATCTCACCACGCAGCATATCCTGCGCTGTGAACGGGTCTTTGCCCCAGAGGTGGCTGGCATCTCTGATTTCAACTTTGTCATCGTCAATCCAGATATAGGCGGGTTTGTCCGCCTTTCCTTCAATTATCAGGCCATCGTATCCGGCGAACTTGAGCTCCGGACCCAGAAAGCCGCCGAAGATGCTGTGGAAAAACGATTTGGTGTACGGTGACTTGGCACAGAAAGAAGAGCGCGAGGCTGCCGGTATCATCGTGCCGTTGACCGGTCCGGTCATCATGACCAGCTTGTTCTCCGGCCCCAGCGGGTCGATTTTGGGCGGAATTTCTTCATACAGGATTCGGGCCGTTAAGCCTACGCCGCCAACGAAGTCTCTTGCCCAGTCCTCCCTGAGGTCTTCTTTGGTAATGCCTTTATTGCTGAGATTGACTCGCAGTAGCTGCCCGATGTATCCGCCGTAGGGAAAGCTCTTTGCCATGATTAACCTCCTCCTATAGGAAAGATAATGGCGACTTCATCGCCGTTGTGAATTTTATAATCCATATCAGATGTGGACCTGATAATCGTTTCGTTTAGTCTCATGAGGAAAGGGGCTATTTGGCCGGTCTCCGGGTCCCAGATTTTCTCTTTGAAAGGCTGCCCGTACCGGCGCAGCAGTTCTTGGAAAAGCCCACCCACCGTCTCCGGTTCGTTGATGTCTATTTCAACGACCTCCGAACCCAGCACGTCTCTAATCACGGAGAAACTTTTTACCTTCACCCGGGCCAATTCCTGTCTCCTACTTGCTTACCGATTCCAGCCATTCTTCGGCAATTTTCCTGGCTTCTGATACCTTTGGTCGTTCTGGTTTGGTTTCCATTTCCTGCCACTCGATTGCCTTGGGCAGACAGAACTGGACACAGGCCGGATTGCCAAAACAGTAATCGCAGTTATCCAGGATTATGGGCACGGGAATCTCAGGGATTCCCACCAGGCATACTTTAATTCTTGAATCTCGGGGGTTGAAGACGCTCGTTTTTACTGCGGAGCAGGCCAGTTCACACAGCTTGCAGCCGGTGCATTTTTCCATGTGTACTTCAATATGCTTTTCCAAGACCGGACCTCCTCGTGTATTATTCTTTATGCTTTCAAAAGGGTCATCAGGGCATCTTCCTTGGCCAGCTTGATGTGTGTACGCATCATTTTCTCACATAGTTCCGGGTCTTTCAATCTCAAAGCCAGCACTATCTTCCGGTGACCGTCAAGCGTTCTCTGCGCGCCTTCAATAGATTGCAGGGTTACTTTACGGTGTCGCAGCACCTGTTTTCTCATATCAACAATCAGCCGGTAGAGGCGTGACATATCCGATACAAGCTCATGCAGATGGTCATGAAAGCGGGTGTTCCATTTGAAGACATCACCCATCCGGTCGGCTTCCAGCGCTGCCTGCGCCTTATCAGTGAAATTGCTTAGCTGATTAAGACTCTCTTCACCTATTCTTTCTGAGATGATGCTGAGTGCATATCCTTCCAGAATGGCTCGGATTTCAAACAGCTCTTCCATCTCCTCTCTTGAATCTCCGGAGACAATGAAGCCTCTCGTTGCCAGGGGGCGAACCAGTCCTTCGGCTTCAAGTTTATAGAGAGCCTCTCTCACCGGAGTACGACTCACTCCCAGCGTTTCGGCAAGGTGCTCTTCGGCCAGTCTTTCCTTCGGGCTGAGG
>CBFDCY010000040.1:0-8392 GCA_965603425.1 uncultured Dehalococcoidia bacterium
CCGTCAAGGATGGTGCGCGAGTCCACCTGGGAGGTGACGGCAAAGCTGATGCGGGTGGGGAAGTTGGCCTTTATCAGCCCGGTGACCACGTCCACCGATGGCCGCTGCGTGGCCACCACCAGGTGGATGCCGGTGGCGCGGGCAAGCTGGGCGAGCCGGCACAGGATATGCTCCACCTCGTCAAAGCTGGTCATCATCAGGTCGGCCAGCTCGTCAATGACCAGCACCATGTAGGACATCTTATCGCTGCCCTCGCGGTTCCTGTTGTAACCCTCGATATTGCGGGCCCCGGCGGACGCCAGTTTCTGGTATCTCTGGTCCATTTCCTGACTCAGCCAGCGCAGTGTACCCAAAGCTTTTTTCGTATCAACGATAACCGGAGTGGCCAGATGCGGGATGCTGTTGTACGGCGTGAGCTCAACGCGCTTGGGGTCAATCATGATGAACCTGGTGTCGAACGGCGTGTTGTTGAGCAGCAGGCAGCCGATAATCGCGTTAAGGCAGACCGTTTTGCCGCTGCCGGTTGCCCCGGCGATTAGCAGGTGCGGCATCCGGGACAGGTCTCCCGATATCGCCTCACCGCCGGCACCTTTACCCAGCGCCAGTGACAGTTTCGAGCGCGCCTGCAATTTCTGGTACGTGCTGGACTCAATGACGCTGCGCAGACTGACCACGCCGATACTGGTGTTTGGCACTTCAATGCCAACGATTGATTTCCCCGGGACCGGCGCTTCAATCCTGATGCTCGGTGCCGCCAGTGCCAGTGCCAGGTCGTTGGCCAGAGAGGTAATCCGGTCCACCTTGACCCTGGTCTTGGATACCTCCTCCAGCGTCACCCTGACGTCACCATTCCTGTCCCGTTCTTTCTTCTCCTTCAGCTTCCTATCCCAGCCCGGTTCCACGCCAAACTGGGTTACCGTGGGACCAGCGTTTATCTGCACGACCTTGGCCTCAACGCCGTAGCTGACCAGCGCGTCTTCAATTATCTTGGCCCTCTGTACATTATCCGCCTCACTGAACTCAATTTCCGGCGTCGTGTCGAGGATGTCTATGGGAGGCAACTTCCAGCCATCAACCATCACCAGGTCGGAAGACTGACCGTATTTCTTCCATACCTCCTGCGCTACCTGCCTGAGCTCCTGCGTGGTCGGCGCTGGCGCCGGGGCTCTGGTCACCGCTTCCCTCTCCGGAGGAGCCATCAGCGGCGATTTTGGTATCGCCCTTTCCGGCCTCACGACAGGCTCTTCCATCACGCGTGGCATGGGCGGCTTTTCCTCAACGGGCGACTTCGGATGAAGCTCTATATGGGCCGGCGCTGCGGTACGTTCGTTCGCAAGCTGTTTTTCAAGATACCCGGGCACCTTCGCCGGCTGCCGATGGAACTGGCCCCCCAGCCACGAGAGAAACCTGACGACCAGCTTCAGACATACTTTGGGGGCGACCAAGGTTACGCCAACGATAAAAAGCCCTATAACAATCAGGATATCGACTACCGGCGCGGGTTCCATTATCAGTGCACCGCCGAATTCACCCCCCATGTCGAAAATGGCCAGTATCCCCCAGGTCGCCAGAACAAAGGCAACAACTCCCAGCCATCGATTAAAACGCAGGATAAACGAAGGCAATTTCCGCCGCTTCATCTGAACGATAAAGGTAATAATCGCGGCCGCAATGAAAAGCAGGCCCCAGCCAAATAGGCCGGTTAACGCCGACCACCGCCACCAGACCAGCAAGCCAACGAGCGCCAGCAGAATGGTATAGCGGATTGGCGGCAGCCACAGAAAATAGAGCAGCCCGCCCCAGAAAGACCGCCGTTGTCTTTTCCTTGACTTTGGCCTGTCCAGGAATTCGTTATCCTCTCTGGGTTTTCTTTTTGGCATAACAGTTACACTCTGACCATAAACGGCAGAATCATCGGGCGAAGCTTGGTCTTCTCATAGTAAAAATTATCCAGCGTATCCCTCGCCTTGGCATTGACAAAGCTCCATTCGGCAGCCTTGCCGCCGCTGTGGTCAAGCGCCTTGGCCAGCAGGTCACGGCTTTCATCAATCATTTCTTTGAACTCCCTGGTATCGACAAAACCCCGTGTCACGATGTCAGGACGTCCCACCAGCTTGCCGGTCTGCCGGTTCACTGCGATTATCGCCACCACGATGCCGTCCTTGGACAGCATGCGCCGGTTACGCAACACCACACCGCCGATATCTCCAACGCTCAACCCGTCAACATAAACGTTACCTGAGCCAACCTTACCGCTCTTTTTGGCCGAGTGCTCGGCGAGCTCAAGAATGTCCCCATCTTCCAGAACGAAAGTGTTTTCCTTCGGCATGCCCACCGATTCAGCCAGTCTGGCATGCAAGCTGAGATGGCGATACTCGCCGTGGATGGGCATGAAAAACTTCGGCTTGACCAAGTTCAGCAATAATTTGAGCTCCTCCTGGCTGCCATGGCCATGAACGTGAACCTGCGCCACTTTATCGTATAGTACCCGTGCTCCCTGCTTGAAAAGGTTATCCACGGTGCGGTTGACAACGGCCTCGTTGCCGGGTATCGGTGTTGCCGATATTACGATGGTATCTCCGGAGTGGATGTTAACGTTGGGGTGGTCACGGTTTGCCATGCGTACCAGCGCCGAGGTCGGCTCTCCCTGACTTCCGGTGGTAACAAAGACGACCTTGTCGTTGGGGAGGCCGCGGGCTTCATCAATTCGGCCCAGGATTCCATCGGGAGCCTGAATATAACCAAGCTCCAGTGCCATGCGCACCGTATCACTCATGCTGCGTCCGACAATGAAGACGCGCCGCCCGTGCTTGGCCGCAGCGTCAATCACCTGCTGGACACGTGACACCAGCGAGGAAAAGGTGGTAACTATCACCCTGCCCGGGGCATCCCCCATGATGTGGTCCAGAGCTTCTCCAACCACCCTTTCCGACGGCGTGTAGCCGGGAAGCTCGGCATATGTGGAGTCGGAAAGGAGGAGCAAGACTCCCTGTGCCCCCAGTTGAGCCAAGCGTGAAAGGTCGGTCGGCCGGCCGCTGACCGGCGTGTAATCGAGCTTGAAATCACCACTGTGCACCACGACGCCAACCGGGGTGTTAATAATCAGGCCGGCGGCGTCAGGAATACTGTGGCAGACCGGAAATAACTCTATCTTGAATGCTCCCAGTGTAATCGGTTCGCCAGGGAGTACCACTTTTAGTCTGGCATCAGACAGCGTTTTGCGTTCCTTGAGTTTAACGCGTATCAGGCCATGGGTCAGGCGGCTAGCATAAACCGGAACATCAAGCTGGGGTAGGATATAGGGCAGCGCGCCAATATGGTCCTCGTGACCGTGTGTAACGACAATGCCTAGTATTTTTTTCTTTTCATCCAGAAGGTAATTGATATCAGGAATCACCAAGTCAATGCCAAGCATTTCTTCCCCTGGAAACATGAGCCCGGCATCAACGATTAATATCTCGTTCTCATATTCCAGCAGAAGCATATTCTTGCCGATTTCACTGAGACCACCGAGGGGAATGAGCTTTAACTTCGATCTGGCCATCTCTCCAGTCCTAAAACATGCTTAACTGCTGGGGGCTGGGTTCAGCATCGGGAACGTTTTTCGCCTCGGCAAGAACCGCTGGTATCTTTTTCATATCGGCTTCTATTGCCTGCCGCAGACTCTGCTGGTGGAGAGCCGCCGCCGGATGATACATCGCGAAACATATAATATCACCCTGCCTGACCGCAGTCCCATGTATTTTGCCTATGCTTTTACCCGGAAAAAACCGGGCCATTGAATAACGGCCCAGAGTCACTATCATTCTGGGCTTGATGATGTCTATCTGGTGGTCGAGCCATTTCTGGCAATTCTGAATTTCAGTCGGCAGTGGGTCACGGTTATTTGGTGGACGGCACTTCATAACGTTAGCGATAAAGACCTGCCGCCGCGTTAAGCTGATTGATGCCAGCAGCTGGTCCAGGTAGTGCCCGGCTGGCCCGACAAAAGGTCGCCCCTGCTGGTCTTCATGCCAGCCCGGAGCCTCACCGATAAACATGATTTCAGCATCCTCCGGCCCCTCCCCAGGTACGGTATTTGTCCGATTTTTCGCTATCTCGCATAGCAAGCAGCGAGCAATTTCCTGATTAAGTTCACTCAGCGTAGACATATTACTCAGGGATTCAACCACGCTTAATAAATCAGCCTTCTGGCTTCTGTGCTTATGATAGCATTACCTATATGTCAAGTCAATTTGAGAGGTGGCTACAGAAACAAAAAGAGGGGCGTGTGCCCCTCCAGTGGTTGCATTTTCAGCGAAACGTTTATTATTTTACCTGTGGCATGCCTATTTCTTCCCAGCGCTCCATCCCGCCTCGCATGTTGTAGACTTCTGTAAAGCCGAGGCCGGCCATCACATCCAGAACCTGGCCGCTCACATCATCGCTATAGCTGTAGATAAGATAAACCCTTTCACGGTTTAGTTCATCCAGTGCTTCCAAAAAATCGGAGGAGCTGTAATCAAGATTGATTGCATCCTCTATATGTCCGCTGGCGTACTCCTCGGTGGAACGGAGGTCAATAATGATGAAATCATCGCGGCCCCGGTTGTCCTCCATCAGGGTAAAGGCTTCCTCAAGCGAAATATCTTCGACTACCTGCCCGGGGCTTTCTGGTCCTCCCACTTTAGAACAGGCGCCTGACAGCACCAGCGCGGCAATCAACAAGCCCGGTACTGCCTGCATACACCGTCTTTTTGCTGACATTAAGCTCACACTATATTACGCGCTTACCCTTGACAGTACTTCCTTCAGAGCTGAGATTATCTCTTTTATATCTTCTTCCGTTATCAGTCCCAGGTGCCCGATGCGGAATATTTTACCCTGGAGACTCTGTTGACCGCCAGCAAGCACTATCTGATATTCCTCACGCAGTATTTTAAGCATCTCCTTTACATCCATGCCGTCCCTGACGGACACGGCGGTAACCGTGTTGGACGCATACTTCTCATCGGGAAAGAGAGATAGCCCCAGCGATTTCACTCCTTCCCGAGCCGCACCACCCACCTTGGCATGGCGAGCAAAGATATTCGATAGGCCTTCCTTCAGCATCATGTCCAGCGCCACCGAAAGCCCGAACACAATTGATACTGCCGGGGTCCACGGTGTCTGCCCTATTTCCAGGTACTTTTTTGCTCGTGTAAAATCCCAGTTGAAACGGGGCATCTTGGCCCTGGCGTGGGCCTGCCATGCCTCCTGGCTGACACTGACCATCGCCAGTCCGGGAGGCACCATCCATCCCTTCTGGGACGCGGTAACGGCTACATCACAATGCCATTTGTCTACCGGCAGATCAATCGAGCCCATGCTGCTGACAGCGTCCACCAGTAGCAGTTTGTCAAACTCCTTGACCACGGCGCTGATGGCCGCCAGGTCATTGGTCACCCCTGTCGAGGTTTCATTGTGCGTCACCATCACCGCTTTGATTTCCGGCTCCCTCTGCAATTCGCGCCGGACTTCATCAGGGTCAGCCACCCGGCCATACTCGAAACGGAGCGGAATTATCTCGGCGCCGAACGCCTCCGCTATGCCGGTAAACCGCTCCCCGAACACCCCCACCGTGACCGAAAGCACCTTATCCCCCGGAGAGAGGGTGTTGACGATTGCCGCCTCCAGCCCCCCTGTCCCGGAGCACGTCAGCAGAAATAAATCATTTTTCGTCTGGAATAGCTGCTTCATCTTGGCGGTGACGTCATGCAGCATCTCCCCGAATTCCGGCCCGCGGTGGTTTATCATCTGTCCGGCCATCGCCTGCAGGACTTCCGGCGGGCACGGGGTTGGCCCCGGAACACGCATCTGTCCCATTTTATTTACCCTCCTCTTTCTCAATATCAGTATTAATCACTTTGGTAAATGAACTTAATACTAAGTAGATTTTATAAATCTTCTTTTACCGACTCGTATGATGGTATCTTTTGGAAATGTGCCATTAATATCAGTGACTCTTTCACCGTCGATATATACGGCACCCTGTTCAATTAAACGCCTGGCTTCGCTCTTGCTTTTGGCCAGTTTGTTCTCTACCAAGTAATCCTGAAGAATGCTGCCTGATTTTGTTCCCAGTTCAATTTCCTCTGGAATTTCTCGCTTTTGATGAACCCTCTCAAAATTCGCCTCGGCCTCATTGGCTGCCTTTTTATTATATAACTGGGTGACCAGCTCACTCGCCAGGCGCTTCTTAAGCTCCATCGGGTTGACCGCATTGCTGTCCAGCGCCTGCCTGAATTCCACCAGCTCTGCATCGGGCACGTCGGTCACCAGCTCAAAGTACTGGATAATCAGGTCGTCACGAATGGACATGGTCTTACCGTAGATGTCTTCCGGCTGGTCGGTTACGCCAATGTAGTTCCCCAGGCTCTTGCTCATTTTCTGGCTGCCGTCGGTGCCCACCAGAAGCGGTGTCATAAAGCATTGCTGCGGACGCTGCCCTATCATGGACTGAAGTTCCCTTCCCACCAGGAAATTAAACTTCTGGTCTATGCCGCCGAATTCGACGTCCGCCTGTATCGCCACCGAATCATAAGCCTGAAGCAGCGGGTACATGAACTCGGTCAGCGCAATCGGCCGTCCTTCATTGTACCTGGCATTGAAATCATCACGTGCCAAGAACTGGGCGACGGTGAACTTGCTGGTCAACTGAATAACCTCGGTCAGGGTGAACTTGTCGAACCACTCGCTCTGCCACCTCACCTCGGTCCTTCCTTTATCCACAATCTTAAAGAACTGCTCCATATAGGTCTGGGCATTGGCCCTTACCTGTTCCAGGGTCAGCATCGGGCGGGTCACCGAAACGCCACTGGGGTCGCCAATCCGGGCGGTCCAGTCAGCCACGATGAGCACCACCTGGTGGCCAAGCTCCTGAAACTGGCGCAGCTTTCGCAGCGACACCATGTGTCCAAGGTGAATATCGGGGAAACTGGGGTCGAAGCCTTCCTTCAACCTCAGTTTTTTACCGGAGCGGAGCAGCTCAATCATTTCTTCTTCCACAATGATTTCGGCCACTCCCCGACGCAGAAGGGGATGTATTTCCTGCTCAGTGATTTTCCTCACCTGGCCCTTCATGTCTGTTTTCCACCTTTAACACTTAGTATGGCGACGCCCCGTTTCACGTCTTCAGCCACCTGCTTTTTCAGCTCTTCCACACTACCAAATCTCCTCTCCTCGCGCAACCGCTCCACAAACTCGAGCTGAAGTTCCTGCCCATAAAGGTCGCCCCGGTAATCAACGATATAGACCTCCACCACCCGCCTGTTATCACCGAAGGTAGGGTTGGTACCGATATTGGTCATCGAGGGAAAATTTTCACCGCCGATACCTGCCCAGGTGGCATAGACTCCATCCGCGGGCAGGGCATGCTCGGGACCGATATTCAGGTTGGCAGTGGGAAATCCCATTTTCACTCCCCTCCCCGCACCGGCGACAACGTGACTCCGGAGGCTGAAGTTCCGACCGGCCAGTCGCCGGACTCTGTGCACGTCTCCGGCTGACAGGGCCTGTCTGATTGCCGTGCTGCTCACAATCTCTCCATCGATTACCACGGGAGGCACCACGGTAACGCTGAAGCCCAGTTCACGCCCCAGTGCGTGAAGAGCATCTGCGCTGCCTTCTCGTTTTCTGCCCAGAGCAAAGTCGGGGCCGATTACCATACCGCGCATGTGCAGATGTTTTTTAAGCAGGCCGATAAACTCGCGTGCACTTAATTTAGAAGCCTCAGCAGTAAAGGTGAGCGGAACGATAATATCCACGCCTTCATTTTCGAGCAGCTTTTCCCTCTCCGTCAGGCTGGTAAGAAACGGTAAAATGATATCAGTGCGCAGTACCTCCTGGGGGTGCTGTCGAAACGTTACCACGATGCTCAGAGAGTTTTCCTGCTCCGCCTTACCCACCAGCTGCGAAATCAGATGCTTGTGACCGAGATGCACGCCGTCAAACACACCAACAGTGACGAATGTATCCTTTGCCGGTGAAATTCGGGCCAGTTCTTCCTCAACCAGCATCGCCAGTTTCCCCTGTCAGTAATTGCCTGTAGATTAACTATAACCTACTACAAGGATAAAATGAAAAAGGGGCTTTATGCAAACCCCGTGCTTACTTTTTATCTGGGACGTCTATATAGTAACACAGGGCAAGATAGAGCGTCAATCGAACATGATGATTTAATAACGTGCTAACGGTCTGCCATCCGGTAGAATACCAGCCCTGAAGGCAGCTTGGGATAGAAGTAGGTTGACTTCCCGGGCATCCGGTCGCCGACATCTGCAATCATTTTTATCATGTCTGCCTTCACCGGGCCTATCAGAAAGGCCAGCTGATATTGGCCGCTGAGAACCATATTTGCGGCATCAGACTGGTC
>CBFDCY010000041.1:0-8332 GCA_965603425.1 uncultured Dehalococcoidia bacterium
CGAGGGGGAGGGCGACGTCTCTGAGGACATTGCCAATAGCCTCCTTCAATCCTTTCCTCTGTTCTTTGCTGATTTTGTATTTCGTGCGGATAAGCCTCTCCAGGGCGTTGGTTGCCTCTACGATGAGCTTAATATTTTTCGGGTCATCATCCAGGATAGACTTTATCTTTACCCGGAGCAGGGCAATCTCGTCGTCAATGCCGTTGACGCCAGAAACCAGCTCGAAATCGATACGCTCGGCTTCATCAAGTACTTTCTGGTAAAAGCCGCCCTGTTGCTGGTTTGCCTTTGATGCGTTTGCTTTTTGGCGTGCTCTGGCTGGCATATGGTTTGTCTCCTTTGTTCAAAGTCCGGGCAGCTGCCAGGACAATGGTGTGGGCAGCAAGGTCCCACCGCTGTTTTTCTACGGCCAATTTAAGGAGCTTCATCACTTTCCTCGTTCTTCTAACTAACCGTTATAAAAATAGCACAAACGTTCTATTTTAAGCGAGCCAATTTTGTCACCTTTTCAGATAAGACGTGCTGTTTTATTCCTTGACAATCAATGGTGTTAGGTTTACGATTGTTCTAGCATTTCAACCTTAAAATAAGCAGGGGGATGGCATGAAGTTGGCGCGAATTAGCTGGCGCGGGGAAGCAGTTAATGTTGTGGTGGAAGATGATGAAATACGGTCTGTATCTGGAAGCATATTTGACGAATTCAAGGTGGGAAGTTCTATCGGCAAGCTAAAGGATTTCAGGCTTCTGCCCCCGGTGGACCCCAATAATTTAATCGCTATCGGTCTCAACTATATTGATGTTATGGAGACATGGGTGAAAGAAACGGGGAGACCAAAGCCCATCAGGCCCCATGTCTTTCCATTGATTCGTTCTTCAATCATCGGACATCTGGATAATATCGTTTATCCAACGACAGCCAGTGATAACTGGGCCTATCCGGAGCTGGTCGTCGTTATTAAGAAACCGGCCAAACTCATTTCAGAAAATGATGCTGCTGACTATATTCTGGGTTATACCTGCGGTAATGACATGGCGGCGCTGGATATAGAGTTTGGTGAGGATGACGGCCTGACCGGAAGGGCGCATAATTTTGACACTTTCACCTCCTTTGGCCCCTGCATAGAAACGGAGCTGTCTCCTGAAGGCCTGAATGTCAGGCTGAAGTTCAATGGCAAGCCGGTTAAGGAAGGCAATACGCGTAACATGGCATTCGGTGTAGGCAGGATAATCAGCCACGTATCGGAGTTCATGACGTTGCAGCCGGGAGACATTATCTTTACAGGTTCGCCGGGTGGTTGCGCTATGGCAGTTGGCGATGATATTGAAGTGGAAATCGATGGTATTGGGACGTTGCGAAACCGGGTGGTGGCATCGGGTTGAGGTTTGCTATTGTCAGTGAAAAACGTTCCGGCCTTTTGAAGGGAGAAAACGGTGGACTTTGCGCTCAGTGAAGAGCACAAGATGCTCCAGACTACGGTAAGGGACTTCGCCAGTGATAAGCTGGCACCGGTGGCCGACGAGCTGGACCGGAAGCAGGAATTTGCCCGGGATAATTTCAGGATGATGGCGGAGATGGGCCTGTTCGGACTGGGCATACCTGAGGAGTACGGCGGCAGCGGCGGCGATGAGCTTTCCGTAGCCATTGCTGTGGAGGAACTATCGAGGGCATGTGCCGCCACCGCCGATATTCTGGACGCACACCTGTGTCTGTGCGCGGCACCGATTTATCGCTTCGGCACCGACGAGCAGAAGCAGAAGTTCCTGCCCGCTCTGGTGAAAGGGGAAAAGGTCGGTGCCATGGCCGTCACCGAATCGGAGGCCGGCAGCGATGTCAGCAATGTGCAGATGACCGCGACCAGAGATGGCGATGACTATATCCTCAATGGCACCAAGATATTCATTACCAATGGCGATGTCTGTGATGTGGTGCTCCTCTTTGCTAACGTGACGGAGCTGGGGGAGTGGGGTATGACGACTTTTCTCGTGGAGACGGACACGCCGGGTTACAGTAAGGGTAAAAAATACGATAAGCTGGGCATGCGTGCCGCTACCAACGCTGACCAGGTTCTTGAGGACTGCCGCGTGCCGGCGGCCAACCGGCTTGGTGACGAAGGAAAGGGCATGCGCATTTTTCTGGAGCTTATCGACCACGGACGGATAGGGATAGCGGCGCAGGCCAACGGCATTACCCGTGCCATCCTGGAGAGGGCCGTCGAGTATGCCAAGAACCGAAAGCAGTTCGGTGCGCCGATTGCTTCCTATCAGGCGATTGGCTGGCGGCTGGTCGATATGCACACCGAGCTGGAAGCGGCCAGATTGCTCACCTGTCAGGCGGCCTGGCTGGCGGATAACGGACAGCCGTTCCGAACGCAGGCGGCCATGGCCAAACTGTACGCCACGGAACTGGCCATGCGGGCAGCCACGCTGGGGATTCAGGTGTTCGGCGGTTACGGCTACATGATGGACTCGCCGATGCAGCGCTACTTCCGCGATGCCAAGCTGACTGAAATCTACGAAGGAACTTCAGAAGTCCAGCGTATGGTTATCTCAGCATCGCTGTTTCGTTAATCAAGGGCAATATGCAACAGGGAAAAACGATAGACCAGCTGAATGTCGGTGACCGGGCCAGTATCAGAAAGCAGATTACTGAGCGAGATGTGTTGCGCTTTGCCGAAACAACGGGTGATAAAAACCCGATACATCTGGATAAGCTCCATGCGCAGCAGACGATTTTCGGTGAGAGAATCGCCCACGGCATGCTCACTGCGAGCCTGGTATCGGCGGTGCTCGGTATGAAATTACCCGGCCCCGGCAATATTTACCTATCTCAGACTCTAAAATTCAAGGCGCCGGTGAAGTTCGGGGATATCATCGAGGCAGAGGTGGAGGTGGTGGAAAAGATACCGGAGAAAAATCGCGTTCGCTTGCAGACCACCTGTCGCAATCAGGATGGAACCGTGGTGCTGGAAGGCGAGGCGGTGGTCATCCCCCAGAAAGAATAAGCCGGTTGACGGCAAACGACCATTAAACCAGTGGAGGACGCTCATGTCAGAACAAGAATACCTGATGGGCAACGAGGCGATGGGCAGGGGAGCGATTGAGGCAGGAGTGAAGGTGGTGGCAGGCTACCCGGGAACCCCGGCCTCAGAGGTGCTGGAATATGTTTCCAGGTACCCTGATATCAATGCGGAATGGTGCATCAATGAAAAGGTGGCACTGGAAATCTGCATGGGTGCTTCCCTCTGCAACACACGCTCGCTGGCGGTAATGAAGCATAACGGGACCAATGTGGCCCTTGATATTATGATGCACCTGAATTACACGGGGGTACGCGGGGGGCTGGTGCTGATTTCCGGGGATGATCCCGGAGGCATCTCCTCGCAGAATGAAGAGGACAGCCGCATAATTACCCGCCTTGATGCCCACCTGCCAGTCTTTGACCCCTGGTGCCCGCAGGAAGCCAAGGACATGATAAAGGCGGCCTTTGAACTCTCCGAAGAGACGGAGCTGTGCTTTGTGGTGCGACCGGTAACGCGCGTCTGCCACGCGCGCAGTAAAGTCAGCATGGACGGTATAAAGAAAGGGAAGGAGCCACGCTTTGAAGATGACCGTTCCCGGTTCATTATGAGCGCGGTCAAAGAGACTAAAGTCGGCGGCATCCTCCGCCCCGTAGTCAGGCACCGCTGGCTCAACGAGAAACAATCTGTGCTGAACAGAATCATGGAGGAAAGCCCCTTCAACCATATCGAGGACGGCGAGGGGAAGATAGGGCTGGTCGCCTGCGGCATCGGGTATGCGTTCGTCAAAGAGGTGGAAAAGATACTGGGTAAAAAATTCCCGGTTCTCAAGCTGGGCACCCTACCCCTGCCGAAGAACAAGGTGCTCCAGTTCGCCCGCAGGATGGATAAGCTGGTCGTTTATGAGGACAGCGAGGCGGTGGTGGAGGGTTTGTTGAAGCAGATGTTTTTCGATGAAGATATCAAGGTGGAGGTGATGGGGAGGAGCGGGTTCCTGCCACAGGAAGGGGAACTATCAACCACCGTAGTACTGAAGTCACTGGCGGAGCTCTATCCGGAGCTGAAGGAGAAAGTTCCGGCAACGGCCCCGCTGGAGATGCAGGTCCCGATACGGACGCGCACCCAGTGTGTGGGCTGCCAGTATCGCGGCCTGCTGCACGCCCTTAAAATAGTGGCTCATAAATATAAGGGAGTCGTCACCGGGGATATTGGCTGCTATGACGCCGGCTCGTTCCTGCCGCTGGAGCTGCAGTCGACCATCTACTGCATGGGCTCGTCGATACCCATGGCATCAGGCATTGCTTACAGCGGCTATGATAAGCCGGTATTTGCCATCATCGGCGATTCGACTTTCTTCCACAACGGGGTCCTCGGCCTACTGAACGCCATCCATAGTGGAGCGGATATGGTGGTCATCGTCTGCGATAATCGAACCACGGCGATGACCGGCTTCCAGCCGCATCCGGGCAGCGATATCGATGTTCGCGGCGAGCCGGCTCTCGCCATTGATGTTACCGGCCTTACCACTGCCGCCGGAGCGACCAGCGCCCGGGTGGTCAATCCCTATGATATCCCGCAGGTAACCGGGGCGCTGGAAAAGGCGGTGAAGGAGAAGGGCGTCTCGGTCATCGTGGCCACCATGCCGTGCTATCTGGTGGCCAGGCGTACCGGTGAGCTTGGTTTCACGCCGCGCAAGGTCGTTCTCGACGAAGACCGCTGCAATGGCTGCAAGATTTGCATTACCTACTTCGGCTGCCCGGCAATCCATTTCAGCGATGGCAAGGCGACCATTGACTATGGCACCTGCGTTGAGTGCGGCATGTGCGTGGAAGTTTGCAAGAGGGGGGCAATCACATGGAGCTAAACATACTGATTGCTGGCGTTGGCGGGCAGGGCAACCTGTTTGCCTCAAGCATCCTCGCCGAATATCTGCAAAATAAAGGATATAAGGTCTTGGCCGTGGAAACAATCGGTGCCGCGCAGCGTGGCGGCTCCGTGGTATCACACCTGAGGGTATCCGATGCTGAAATCTATTCACCGCTCATCCCGGCAGGCAGGGTGGATATCCTTATGGGGTTTGAGACCATCGAGATGCTGCGCAACTTCGAATTGCTCGCCGGGGACGGCATGTACCTGCTCAACGACTATAAAGAACCGACGGTGCTGTGCAATATGGAGATGGATACCTATCCACCGGATGAGGAGATAATGGCCGCGCTGAAGAAATCGGGGAAGAAAGGTTACGCTATCAAGGCCACTGAGTGCGCGCGGCAGATTGGCGGCAGCCTGCTGACCAATGTGGTCATGGTCGGTGCGCTGTGTCAGATATCGTTGCTCTTCGATAGCCAGGAAGTGAAGCAGGTGCTGGCCGGGAAGTCGCCAGCCAAGGTAAAAGAGCAGAACCTGCAGGCTTTTGATGCCGGCGGCTCAATGGTTCAGGAAGCCCTGCGCAAAGCCTGATGTGATTTCATACCAGGTATATAATAAACAAACCAGTACTTTTCGCGAGTATCTCTGAAAGGCGTTTTTGCTATGACCGTTGCCAGGCAGCTCTACGAGTTACAGGAAGTTGACCTTGAAATTGCTGACGAAGAACGCAGGCTGGAACAGGCGGTCAGCCGGCTGGGTAAAAACGATGTGGTTGTCGCGGCTCAGGAGGAACTCAACACCGAGAAGAAGAAACTGGAAGGACTGCAGCAGCAGCAGCGCGCCCTTGAGCGGGAAATAGACGACCTGGCGAGTAAAATAAAAGCCGGCAATGACGAACTTTACAGCGGACGGGTCAAGAACCCGAAGGAACTGTCCAATCTGCACCACGAGGTTGAGCTGTTTAAGGCCAAGGGCGACCGGCTGGAAACGAAGGACCTGGAACTGATGGAGCAGGTGGAGTCGGTGGAGGCAGGGGTTACTGAGCTGACAGATAAATTGAAAAAGGTGAGTACGGAGTGGCAGCGCGAGCAGGAACAGCTGGGCAAGGAGAAAATGTCAATGGAAAGCAGCCTGAATGACCTGAGACAGAAACGCCAGGCACTGGCTGCCGAATTCGACCCAAAGGTAGTTACTCTTTACGACGGGCTAAGGAAGAACAAGGGTTTCGCCGTGGCCAGGGTGGAGCAGGGTGTTTGCCGTGGCTGCCGCATATCCATGTCCTCCAGCGAGCTGCAGCAGGCGAGAAGCGGTGCCCTATTACAGTGCAGCAGTTGCAATCGTATCCTGTACCTGCCATAAGTAATGAATGAAAATCGAGAAAGCAGTCTTATATACTGATGGGGCTTCCCGGGGAAATCCCGGTCCAGCCGCGATCGGCGCTGTGATTAAAGACGGGCAGGGCAGGGTGCTGGCCCGCATTTCCAAGCGCATCGGGAGGACCACCAACAACCAGGCAGAATACCGGGCTGTTATTGCGGCTCTTGAGGAAGCTGTTCGTCTGGGTGCCGCCGGGGTGGAGATAAAGTCCGATTCCGAACTTGTGGTAAGACAGATAAACGGTCGCTATCGAGTGAAAAACCCGGGCCTCCAGCCGCTATATCGGCAGGTCAAGGAACTGCAATCCTCATTTCAGAGTTGTACCATTGCCTCCATACCGAGGCGCCAGAACAGGGAAGCGGACGGGCTTTGCAACGCGGCTCTGGACGCAACGGTTGACTAATGACACCCCCGCCACTAGACTATAAGTGGGCCAAGTAAACCGGGTGGCCGCCCCGGATTCCGGGGAGGAAAGTCCGAGCTCCGCCGGGCAGGGTGCTGGGTAACGCCCAGGAGGGGTGACCCTACGGAAAGTGCCACAGAAACATACCGCCCTTCCCGTAAGGGAAAGGTAAGGGTGAAATGGTGAGGTAAGAGCCCACCAGCGGCCGGGTGACCGGTCGGCTGGGTAAACCCCATCCGGAGCAAGGCCGAATAGAGGGACAAAAGGTGCCCGGCCTGTCCCCGGGTTGGCCGCATGACCCTTTCGGAGACGGAAGGGCTAGATAGATGGTCACCGTCTTTCCCTTCGGGGAAGGATACAGAACTCGGCTTACAGGTTTACTTGGCCCTGAAATTAACCGGCGGGCAGCTTTGCAGGCGCCAAGCAAGGAGGCAGAGAAATCTTCTCCGTGATTAAATCAGGCTCGCATTTTCCCGCTGCTAAATATCCGAATAATATCATCCGGAGAGAAACAGACCGATGTCAAACCATATGAAGTATGCCCTCATAGTTTTAACTTTCATTGCCATCATTGCGCTGTCCTTTGGTATCGGCTACAACCTGGGAAGGGCTCCCGTCGGGGGTGAAGGAGGGCTGGGGGTGGTGGAAGAGGCGTGGAATATCATCTTCCGGGACTATGTGGAACGGGACCGGCTTGAGCCGCAAGAACTCAGCAAAGGCGCCATCGAAGGTATGATTGAAGTCCTTGATGACCCTTACACCTCATATCTCGATGCGGAAACGTACGAAATTGGTATGAGCGGTCTTGAAGGGGAAATTGAAGGGATTGGCGCTCAGGTGGGGATACGGGAGGAAAGGCTCACCATTATCTCGCCCATTCCCGATTCACCGGCGGATCAGGCTGGCCTCAGGGCGGACGACATCGTTCTGGAGATAGACGGCGAGTCAACGGTTGATATGAGCATGATCGAGGCGGTGCTTAAAATCCGGGGCCCCAAAGGAACTACCGTCGCGCTGCTCATTCAGCATCGGGACGAGACTGAACCGGTGTTAATTGATATCGTTCGCGCTACTATCGAGCTGCCCAGCGTGATGGTGGAAATGATGGGAGACATGGCCCATCTCAGGATAACCCATTTTTCCAGGCGCACTGCTGAAGAGATACAGGCAACCCTTGCCGAAATTGATAATGCGAATGCTAAAGGCATCATCCTGGACATGCGCGGCAATCCGGGCGGCATACTGGATACGGTTATAGAGGTCGCTTCATATTTCCTGAAAGATGGTGTGGTGGTGAAAGTGGTGAGCAACAATGGTGAAGAGCAATCTCTTGAAGTTGAACCCGGGGGAATGGTGAACGATCTGCCCGTGGTGGTCCTGGTGAACGGTTACAGCGCCAGTGGCAGCGAGGTGCTGGCTGGAGCATTGCAGGACCACGGGCGAGCGACCGTTGCCGGGAGCCAGACCTTTGGCAAGGGCAGCGTTAACGTCTCCCGGAAGCTTCAGGACGGTTCCGGGATTTACATAACCATTGCACGCTGGCTCACGCCGAATGGCCGACTTATTGAGGGAAAGGGAATCAAGCCGGATATCGAGCTGGAGCTGGAAGGTGAAGAGGCCATCCAGTGGGCAATTGATTTTCTCCAGAACCAGGAATAGCAGACAA
>CBFDCY010000042.1:0-8300 GCA_965603425.1 uncultured Dehalococcoidia bacterium
AAGCAGAGGACCATCAAGAGATAGGCAATCCAATCGAGGTAACTAGATTTGCTTAACTTTTTCATTTTCAGTAACAAAGGAGTCCGTCACCGTTTCCGCCGCCACATCGTACCCTGCGGAGTATCTTCAAAGGTAATGCCGGCCTCGTCCAGCTTCGCCCGGACCATATCGGCCTGCTGCCATTTTTTCTCTTTCCTGAGTTCCTGGCGAATAAGTAATAAATTATCTACCGTGCTTTCCGCACTCAGTGAATCATCTGGAACATCGGTGCGGTTCAGGTCCTGATACACGGAATTAGCCAGCTCGATGAACTTGGCAGCATCAAGCGACGCTCTTTCTGGCTCGGCAAATGTCAATCCCAGCACCTCGCCCAGCTCTTTGAGGGTCTTTCTTGCCTCACCAGCCTCAAGGTTTTCACTTTCATATCGGTTAATATCTCTGGCCAGGTCGAAAAGCGTTGCCACCGCCTGGGCGGTGTTGAAGTCGTCATCCATCGCCTCAACAAATCTTTTTCGATATTGCTCCGCGTCTATTTTCTTGACCGTCTTCCCGTTACCGGCTGGGCTGTTCACCGTCTGCCGCAACCGCTCTGCCCCTTTCTCCGCCGCCTCCAGTATCTCCTCGGAATAGGTGAGCGGGCTGCGGTAATGGGAGCTGAGCACGAAAACACGGATGGCATCGGCGCTGTAATTCTCCAGAGCCTGCTTGATGGTTATCAGGTTGCCCAGCGACTTGCTCATCTTCTCCTCGCCTAGCTGCACCATGCCGTTGTGCAGCCAGTGCCTGACGAACGGCTTGACGCCGGTAAAGCTCTCTGATTGGGCGATTTCGTTCTCGTGGTGGGGAAAGACCAGGTCCTGACCGCCGCCGTGGATATCAAGAGTATTTCCCAGGTATTTTAAAGACATGGCGCTGCACTCGATGTGCCATCCCGGCCTCCCCGGCCCCCAGGGGCTGTCCCAGGCCGGCTCGCCGGGCTTGGATGCCTTCCAGAGAACGAAGTCCATCGGGCTCTCTTTCTCCTCGCTGCCTAGTGCCCCTTCCGCCGACATCATGGATTCAAGGCTGCGGTGGGAAAGCTTGCCGTAGTCGGGCACATTCCTGACGCGGAAATAGACGCTGCCCTCTGACTCGTAACCGTATCCCTTGTCAATCAACCCCTGCACGATTTCGATGATTTTCGGAATCTCATCGGTGGCGTAAGGAGTGACGTCAGGTTTCTCTATGTTGAGCGCTTTCATATCCTCGAAGTAGCGCCGGGTGAACATTTCGGCCAGCTCCCGCTGCGGAATGCCCCGCTTGTTCGCCCGGTCGATAATCTTGTCGTCGATATCGGTAACGTTCTGCACATACTTCACCTTGTGGCCGCTGTACCGGAGGTAACGCCGGATGACGTCAAAGATGATATAGCTCATGGCGTGCCCCAGATGGGCGTCAGCGTAGGGCGTCACGCCGCAGACATACATCTTCACTTCATCGCCCTGGGGCTTAAAGTCTTCTTTTTTCCCGGACAGCGTGTTGAAGACCTTCATTCATTTCTCCTTCAGTGCCGCTACCGCGTACGTGGCGATTCCCTCTCCCCTGCCCGTAAAGCCGAGCCCGTCCGAGGTTGAAGCCTTGACGCTGACCCGTTCCATATCTATGCCGAGCGCCTGGCACAGCTTCTCTCGCATATCATTGATGTAATCGCTGAGACTGGGCCGCTCGGCGATGATGGTGGCATCAAGGTTGTTCACCTGCCACCCCTTTTCCGCGAGTAATGCCTTTACCTTTGCCAGCAATGTCAGGCTGGAGATGTCTTTATATTGCGGGTCGCCGGGCGGGAAATGACGGCCAATATCTCCCAGTGCTGCCGCACCCAGTAGCGCATCCATAACGGCGTGCGTCAGGACATCGGCATCGCTCCAGCCGCTGAGGCCCAGTTCGAAAGGCACCTCAACGCCACCGAGCACCAGCCTGCGTCCCGCAGACAGTGCGTGCACGTCATAGCCAATACCGACCCGCAGATTATCGCTCATATTTCCGCCAGAGAATTTCCGCCAGCGCCAGGTCGGCGGGCGTGGTTATCTTGATATTGTCATAGGAGCCCATATAGAGCTTTACTTTATAGCCCAGCCGCTCCACAAGAGAAGCGTCATCGGTAACATCATCATTCACTTTTTTATAGGCCTCGGTAATCATTCTATAGGAGAACACCTGCGGAGTCTGTATCGCCCATAGATTTTGACGTGATGGCGTCTCAAGAACGGTTCTGCCCTCGTCTGCGACCTTGATTGTGTCCGTTGTCGGGACGGCGGCCGCTGCCGCTCCCGTCTCCTTTGCCGCTTTCAGGCCTTCCTCGATAAGTTCCACCGTAACCAGCGGGCGAGCGCCGTCGTGAATGACCACAAAATCACAGCCGGCAAGACGTTTCAAACCCTCGGCCACGGAGTCTTGGCGTCGCCTGCCGCCGAGGCAGACGTCGCTGACCTTGGGCCAGTCCGGGCCGGCGACCAGATGACGGCACATCATCTCCCTTTCCCCGCTCACCACCACCACTACCTGGTCAATAAGAGAGCTTTGCTGAAAGGGGCGGGTGGTGCGCAGCAAAAGAGTCTGCCCGCCGAGCGAGGCGAACATTTTATCCACGTCGCCCATCCGCTCGCTTTTCCCGGCGGCAACGATAACAGCGCCGGCCTTCTCTTTTTTCCTCTCCACCATAGTCAATTTGAGTTTAGCATATTGTCCCTTGATTTAAAATGGTGCTACAATGTCCCTGGCAGGAGCATGGAAATGGCGATTGATAAATACGCCACCAGAAGGTATGACATAGAGGGCGAGGAAGCCATTGACGTCGGGGTGCTGGAGGCAATCCCTTTCCAGTACCCGGAATCGGCCACGGAAATCGTGTATGAGACCGATGAGTTCACCTTCGTCTGTCCCTGGACCGGGCTGCCGGACTTCGCCCGGCTGGTGATTCGCTATGTGCCGGGGAACTCTCTCGTGGAGCTGAAATCACTGAAGTACTATCTCACCTCATATCGCAACGTGGGCATATTGCAGGAGCATGCCGTCAACCGTGTTCTGGAGAATCTGGTACAGCTTTTGAGGCCCGTCTCCATGGTGATTGAGGCGGAATACCGTGAGAGGGGTGGGATAAAGACCAGGGCAACCGCCCGATATGATAGCACTAAAGGAAAGGAGGTCACAGGTGAAAGTTAATCAGGTAAAGGATACACCGCCCAAAGAGGGCCATGCCGGTTCTGTAATGCGCGAAGTAATCACGGACAGAGACGGTGCGCCCAACTTCGCCATGCGCGTCATTGAGGTTCCGGCGGGCGCCTCATCACCGTCGCACTCGCATGACTGGGAACACGAGGTATTGATACTGTCAGGCCGTGCCAAGGTGAAGGGAGAGAAGGGGGAGACGGAAATAACCAAAGACAGTGTCGTCTACATCCCGCCCAATGAGCACCATTGCTTTGAGAACACCGGCGATGAGCCGCTCCGCTTTGTCTGAGTTATCCCCAACCCCCGCTAAGTTTTAGCGGCTCAGAAAAGGTCAAACCCCGGACCGTTATTCCGACGGTGTGTGCTGTGGCGCGTGCATCGTCGGAATTATTATTATACAGAGTGACGCAGGTGAGAAATTACGCATTTGCAAAATTGCGCAAAAGAGTATTGACGTAATTGCGCAGATGCGTTATATTATTTATATATGCCGGTTATCTGTATTGCCAACCAGAAAGGCGGCGTGGGCAAGACGACCACGGTGGCCGCGCTGGCGGAAGGCCTGAGCGAGCACGGTAAGCGTACCCTCCTGATTGACTGGGACCCGCAGGCATGTCTCACCATCAGCCTGGGGCTCAATCCGGATAACATAAGGCGTACCGGATATGATGTCCTGACAGCCGCCATTAAGGGAAAACACAGCCCGTCAATCAGGGATGTAACCTCCCCGACCACCAACCCGAATGTTGCTATTGTCCCTGCCAACATAGAGCTGGCGCAGGCGCAGCTTGACTTGGTGGGGGCAGCCAACCGTGAATCCTTGTTGAATAAAATGCTGCGGGACGTGCGGCCGGCGTATGACTTTATACTGATTGATTGCCTGCCCAGCCTGGGCCTGTTGACTATTAACGCCTTAACCGCCGCCGATAAAGTCATTATCCCACTGCAGGCCGACTTTCTGGCCATGAAGGGGCTGGTGCGCCTGTTGACGACGATTATCACGGTCAAGGAAAAACTCAACCCGTCATTGAGTATCGCCGGCATATTGTTCACCATGACCAGCTCGCGCACGTTGCACAGCAAGGAGGTTATGGAAGTCACCCGCCGGGCGTTTGGTGACCGGATAAAGATATTCGATGCTATTATCCCGACCAGTGTCCGCTTTAAGGAAGCCCCGGCGGCGGGAAAGTCAATACTGGCCTATGCTCACAGGTCGGATGGGGCCGGTGCCTACCGTTTACTAACAGAAGAGGTGATGAGAAATGAAACGGGCTAGTATAACTGAAGAACTTGCCTATGGAAGCGCCCTGGACCGTCTCACTGGCGAAAGGAAAAAGGCGGCGCCACCGCCAAGGCGGCGACCCGCGGCGCCGCCGAGGCCGCAGACCATTGCACCAGCCATTACCACAATGATTAAGTTATCCGTATTTCTCAACCGGGGAGAGGACAGCTACCTGGAAGGCCTGTCGTCAACGGCCAAGTTTACCGGTGGCAAGAAAATCAGCAAGACAAAGTTGATAGAGGCCATGGTGCGGGCTTTCCGCCAGAGCAAGCTGGACGTTCGTGGCGTCAGGACTGATGAGGAGCTTTTAAAAAGAGTAATTGCGCAAATGCGCAAATGAGTAAACGCGCATTAAACTCTGCAAATATTTATAAATTATTTCATTTATTTCTTCTTTGCTTTTAACAATGCCAAGCTTATCGCTTCCCTGACCGTACCGGCGGGAACGAGTTCGATGTCTTTCGGCGGGTGACTGATTCCCGGGCCCACTCTGGGCACCAGACAGCGCGGAAAGCCTAATCTGGCGGCCTCGGCCACACGGCGGTCAAGCTGTGAGGCGGAACGGAGCTCCCCGCTCAAGCCGACCTCGCCGATGACAACAAGGCCGGGGTCGATAATACTGTCGCGAAAACTGGAGGCAATGGCCAGCGCGATGCCCAGGTCGGCCGCCGGCTCATTGATTTTAAGGCCGCCGGTCACATTCACCATGACATCCTGGTTGCCCAGGCGAAGACCAAGGCGCTGAGTCAGCACTGCGGTAACCAGCAGCAGACGATTGAAATCAACGCCGTTTGCGGTCCGTCTGGGATAGCCGAAGCTGGTGTATGTGGTGAGCGCTTGAATCTCAATCAGCAGCGGCCGGCTGCCTTCTATGGTGGATACCACAACGGAGCCAATGGCCTCGCCGGGGCGCTGGGAAATAAAGGCCTGGGAAGGGTTTTCGACCTCGACCAGCCCCTGCTCTTTCATTTCAAAGACGCCGACATCGTTGGTGGAGCCGAAGCGATTTTTAACACTGCGCAGCAGGCGGTACGCGCTGAAGGGGTCGCCCTCGAAATAGAGCACCACGTCCACGATGTGCTCAAGGATGCGCGGCCCGGCGATGGTGCCGTCTTTGGTGACATGCCCGGCGATGAATACCGGAACCGAATTGAGCTTGGCCCAGTGCATCAGCCGCTGGGTGCACTCCCGGACCTGGGCGACGCTGCCCGGTGTATTGCCCAGCTCCGGTTGAAAGACTGTCTGTATCGAGTCGATAACAACAAGACCCGGGGAGAGCTGGTCCAGTTGTTCCAGGATTATCCCCATATCCGTCTCGGCCAGCAGGAAGAGCCTTTCGCCAGTGATGCTCAGTCTTTCCGCTCTCAGCTTAATCTGGTGCTGTGTTTCTTCGCCGGAGACATAGGCTACCGTCCTCTTGTTAGCCGCCATAGCCGCTGATGCCTGCAGGAGAAGCGTGGACTTGCCGATGCCGGGCTCGCCGCTGATGAGCACCAGTGAACCGGGAACCAGACCGCCGCCAAGCACGCGGTTGAACTCCGAAATGGGCAGGGAAATGCGACTGGCCGACTCTAAAGTGACCTCCGATAACTGCTGTGGAGGGCTCATTTGAGAGGCAGGGCGTGAAGTGCTCGAAGTGGCGACTGCGGTCACCTCAACGAGGCTGTTCCATTCCTGGCAATCAGGACAGCGTCCCAGCCACTTCAGGCTTTCCTTGCCGCACTGCTGGCAGACGAAAACGGTGCGCCTATCCGATTTGCTCACAGAATGAATTTACTCGATTTCCGGTAATTAAGCAAGGGGATAAAACACCGCCGGGAACTCTAAACGGGTAAAGGGGGTGAGGTCAATAAATACTCTTATATCAGCCAATCATACCTAGGAACACGCCACCGGCAATAGCCGCACCGATAGCACCGGCGACATTGGGTCCCATGGCGTGCATTAAGAGAAAGTTTCTCGGGTTTTCCTTCTGCCCCATTACCTGCACCACCCGGGCTGCCATGGGTACCGCCGAGACACCGGCAGCACCTATCATTGGATTGATTTTTTCCTTGGAAAAGAGATTCATCAATTTAGCCATTAAAACACCAGCGGCAGTAGCCGTAGCAAAAGCCACCACTCCCAGCACCAGGACCATTAAAGTCTTGGGCTGGAGGAAGTTATCGGCGGACATGGTGGCGCCTATCGCCAGCGTCAGGAAGATGGTCAGGATGTCTATCAATGCCGTTTGTGACGTCTTGCTGAGCCTATCGGTAACACCGCAGGTCAGAAACAGATTCCCCACCATGAAGCAGCCGATAAGCGGGGCTGACATAGGGACAAACAGTATTATAATCACTGCTGAAATTACGGGGAACAATATTTTCTCCCGTGTTGCGACTTCACGCAACTGCGGTTTCATATATATCGCTCTCTCTTTTTTAGTTGTGAGCAAATTTATAATTGGCGGCTGGATAATCGGCACCAGCGCCATGTAAGAATAACAGGCAACTGCGGTAGCCCCTATTATGTGGGGGGCAAGAAGGGAGGTAACGTAAATTGTGGTTGGTCCCTCAGCCCCACCGATTATCCCTATGGAAGCTGCCTCGGCGATGGTGAACCCTTCTGGCATAAAAAGGTTGGTGGATAAAGCGGCAAAAAAGGCGAAATAGACACCAAATTGAGCCGCGGCACCGAGCAACAGGGTTCTCGGATTGGCTATCATCGGTCCAAAGTCGGTCAATGCCCCTAGGCAGAGGAAGATGAGAGGTGGTATAATCTGCCACATTATCCCGTACTGGAATATTCTGGAGAGCAGGCCTGCTGGTTTGGTCGGTAACGGAGTCTGGGCAGTAGTTATCAATACTGCCATTACTTCACCCGGCTCAACTTCCTGACCCGGTGAAACGGTGAATTCCTTAATCCTGC
This sequence comes from uncultured Dehalococcoidia bacterium, assembly GCA_965603425.1. GTDB lineage: Bacteria > Chloroflexota > Dehalococcoidia > Dehalococcoidales > RBG-16-60-22 > E44-bin89. The sequence continues at coordinate 7,403 of CBFDCY010000042.1, forward strand.
CACCGACCGGCGCCAGGACCTCACCTGAGTCTAATCTTAAAATAACATCGTTTTCCCGGAACTTACTGGTTTCATCTACCTCAATGCTGATTACTTTAGCTGGCATTCCCGTGGTGTTAGGCATCTGTAGTTCATAGTCCATCAGCCCGCCAAGGGGAAGATTAATTAACATGATGCCAAAACCTATGGGCACCAACAAAAGGGGCTCCATCTTCTTGCCAATACCCAGGTAGATTAGAACCCCTCCTATGAGGAGCATCAATAGGTTGCCCCAATAAAAAAACTGAAACCCAGTTTCAAAAAATCCGAACACGAATCACCCGCTTTTTAGTATTCGATGATTGCGACTATTTCGCCAGGCTGAACTGTCTGCTCAACTGTAATCCCTACTTTTGTGATAGTGCCGTTCACTGGGGCCAGAATGGGATTTTCCATCTTCATTGACTCCAACAGGCAGATTACATCCCCCTCTTTAACCTCATCCCCCACATTGACATTGACATTGAGAATCTTACCGGTTATGGGTACTTCTATAGTCTCTTGTGCCAATTCCTAAGCTCCTTTCTGTGTATTATCAGTTTTGTTCTTAGTGGTGCTGGTTTTCCTGACCACTAGCCCGGTCAGCGATATAACTACTGCCAGAAGAACCAGCAAGACAAAGACCATCATAAAGCCAACGACACCAACTTGTCCCGCAAAACCCCAGTCTACTCCCATATCACTAGCCTGCCTTTATCTTACTGGCTTACCACTCAATGAGGGAACGACTTCTTGGCGAATTAAAAGAGCGGCTGGCCACCTTATCTTGCGTCCGCCGCCCTTGTTCAAAAAGCAGGTATATGCGTTATGATGCATTAATTTTCTTCTCCCATTAAGGCGCCCACCGCAGTAACGGGGC
>CBFDCY010000043.1:0-8265 GCA_965603425.1 uncultured Dehalococcoidia bacterium
TCCAGAATTGTGCTCCCGAAAGCTTTTGATTAAGTCAGTGAAGATAATTCGGCTGAATTTTTTTAGTTGAAGTAGTATGAGGTTCTTAGTCACTGCGGTTGTTGCCTATTTAATTTACCTGGTTTTAACTGTAGGTTCCGGCAACATACTTCTCTGGAATGCCGCGGAGTTAATCATCGGGGCGATTTTTGCCCTGGTGGTGGCGGCTCTGGTCAAGAATAGATACCTCTCAAAGAGCCTGCGCATGCTTAATCCGGTCAGATGGTTCATCTGGCTTATCTATCTGTTCCCGTTCTTCTTCGCCATGGCGGTGGCAAATGTTGACGTTGCCTATCGCGTTATCACCGGCAGGATTAATCCGGGCATTGTGAAAATCTCCCCCAATCTGAAAAACGATATGGCTCTTACCATCCTGGCCAATTCCATCACATTGACGCCGGGGACTTTGAGCATTGACGTGGACGAAGAAACCAACGACCTGTACGTACACTGGATAAATGTGCAACCTGACGTGCTCAAGGAGATGCCCAGAGACTACCACCCGATTTGCAACAGTTTTCCTGACTGGGCCAGGAGGATAGCGGGATGATATGGCTTCCGGCGGCGATTGTGGTGGTGGTTTGTATGATTATCGCCATCGCCAGGGTGTTTATCGGGCCGGGAGCGCCGACTCGTCTTGTTGCTTTTGATACCGTCAATACCCTTGTCGTTGCTGTTATGGTGGTCCTGGCTATCCAGTTCGACCAGGTCATTTTCGTTGATGTTGCCATTGTTTATGCCGTGCTCTCGTTTATTATGACACTCTACGTGGCCCGATATATCGAGGGGAAGAAGTTTTAGATGGTCGCTTTGAATGTAGCAACCTACATATTTATAATAATCGGCCTCTTTTTCAATGTGGTCGGCGTCTTCGGGCTGCACCGTTTTCCGGACGTGTACACCAGGCTGCACGCCGCCACGAAGTGCACCACATTCGGCTCGATATTCCTCATCATGGCCGTGATTTTACAGTCAGCCAGTATCTGGGCGATGGAGGGAACTTACTCATCTCAGTCAATCCTCTCCATACACTCGGTAATTGCGCTTGTTGTTCTGCTCATCACCAACGCGACGGGCGCACACGCGATTGCCCGGGCGGCACATCGCAGCGGCGAGAAGCCGGCCAGGGCAGTTGTTGATGACCTTGAAGGGAAGGACAATGATTGACGCCGCTGTCTTGCATATCATAATGCCGCTGGCCATAGTTGTCTGCGCCATATTTGTGGCCGTCTGCAGAGACCTTCTGTATGCTGCGGTGGTGCTGGGGGTGCTGAGCCTCCTTCTCGCTCTTGAGTTTTTCCTGTTGCGTGCTCCTGATGTGGCCATTGCCGAAGCGGGCATTGGCGCGGCGGTGACGACGGCCATCTTTATCATCGCCATCAGGGCGACGAAGCGTATGGAGTAGCCATGAGACAGATTGTTGCCTGGTTTGCTTTGATAATAATGGTTGCGGTCCTGATAACCGGGGCGCTGCTCATGCACCCGTTTGGTTACCCGCCTTCTGATATGGATGATTACATGATTGCCAATTCTCAGGCGGAAACCGCAAACAATAACGTGGTGGCGGCAGTCCTGTTTGATTATCGCGGTCTGGACACACTGGGAGAGGCCACAGTCCTCTTCACTGCGGTGACCGGCGTGCTGCTCCTTTTACGGGCTTTGAAAAAGAAGGAGAAAAATCCGTAAATGCTGTCGAAAATCGTGCGCACCATAGCGAACCAGCTGATACTGTTTGTACTGATATTCGGGCTGTACGTTATCATGCACGGACACGTTACACCGGGCGGGGGCTTTCAGGGTGGTGCCATCGTCGCTTCCGGTGTGGTCATGCTGATTGTGGCTTTCGGTTCCACCGAGATAAAGAAATCACTCCGCGAGAGCCATCTTTCTATAGTTGAAAGCGGCGGCGCCCTGATATTTATCGGGATGGCCTTTGCCGGTATGGGCACCATCTTCTTCTACAATTTCCTGGTTGGCACGCCTTTCTTCGGCGGAATTCCTCCCACCGGACCCAATCCGGGTAATGTGTGGACGGGAGGAGTCATCCCGCTGATGAACTTCGCAGTCGGACTGAAAGTTATCGCCGGGTTATCCGCGGTAGTTCTCGCCATGGCGCTATTTTCCAGCGGGGAGGAAATGGAGGAATGATGCAGTATATTCCATATAACATACCCTTTATCGCGGTGGCACTCCTCGTGGGTGTAGCGCTCTTCATTCTTGTGTTTAAGCGGAATCTGATAAAAATCGTGATGGGCATTGCCATTCTGGAAGCCGGGGTCAACCTGTTTCTGGTAACCCTGGGGTACCGGGCGGGGGGTGTTGCTCCCATCTATACGGTTACGCCGGAAGGGACTATGGTGCTGCCGGTGCCGCAGGCACTGACCCTTACCAGCATCGTCATCGGTGTTTCCGTGATTGCACTGATGCTGACCATGGTGATGTATATCTATCGCCACATGGGCGATGCCGATACCAGGAAATCAAGGTTGCTGAGAGGATAGAGTTTGGAGTACTTAACCGTACACTCACCGATACTGATTGTGGCCATACCGCTGCTCGCGGCATTTATCATGCCATTAATCAGCCGGATAGGCAATAAATTCCGGGATACGGTCAACGTTACCCTTCTCGGCTTTGTCACTTTACTGATAGCCATACTGGCCATGGACGTCTATACGAATGGCACCCGCATCTATACCCTCGGCGCTGCGGTGCCGGAGATGGCCATACCCGAGAGCTACATGGTGCCGATACGTATCATGTTTCAGGTGGATGGCATCTCGATATTCATGGGCCTGACCACGACGGTGGTCATGCTGGCCGCGCTGATCTATTCCCTGAACTTCTTGAAAGACCAGACCGGGCAGGACCGGTTCTACTCGCTGCTGATGCTTCTCTATGTGGGCATGATTGGCCTGGAGTTCACCGGTGACATGTTCAACCTGTTCGTCTTCCTCGAGATACTGTCCATCGCCGGCGCCGGCCTTGTCGCATACCGCACCAACCTGGCTGATGCCGTGGAGGGCGGTTTCAAGTACATCGTCGTTTCGGCGGTCAGTGCCCTGCTGGTGCTTTTTGCCATCGGGATACTGTACGGGCAGTACAACCTTCTGAGCATCGCTGCACTGGCCCAGAATATGCAGTTCAACACTCTGGACATGATTGCTCTGGCAATGCTGGCCATCGCCTTCGTCATGAAGCTGGCGGGAGTGCCTCTGCATATGTGGGCGCCGGATACTTATGCCGTGGCACCAGCGGGTATCACGCCCATGATTTACACCTCCAGCGCCGTCTCCATGTATGCCCTCTACCGGGTAACCTTTACGCTGTATGGCGGCCACTTTGATACCACGGCCATCGGCTGGATAGTTATCATTCTGGGCGTGCTCAGCATGTTTATCGGCGTCATGATGGCGATTCACCAGACGGATATCAAGCGCCTCATGGCCTATCACGCCATCTCGCAGAGCGGTTATATGTTGCTCGGCGTGGGCGTGGGGCTGGCGGTGCTTACCGACCCCGTGGCGCTGGCCAATTATGGAAGAGACGCCATGAATGGCGGCATATTCCACATCATAAACAATGCCCTCTACAAAGGCATGCTCTTCCTTACCGCGGAAGCCATTTTCTTCCGCATCGGGACCAGGGATTTGAACAAGATGGGCGGCCTGGGCCATAAAATGAAATGGACAACTATTTTCTTCATCATCGGGGCGCTTGCCATTTCCGGAATCCCACCATTTAACGGGTTCGCCTCTAAGCTGCTTATCTACGAATCAGTGTTCCGCTTTAACCCGCTGCTTTCGGTTATTGCCATGTTCGTGTCGCTGGTGACGCTGGCGTCATTCACCAAGGTATTTTATTCCGCCTTCACCGGGCCGGAAATGCCCGCCTACAAAGAGGTCAGGGAAGTTCCCCGGTCAATGCTCATCGGGATGGGTATCATGGCGGTTTGCATCATCTTCTTCAGCATCTTCCCCGGCCTGGTGGTGGACACTATCGTGGCTCCGGCGACGGATGCTCTGATTGACCAGGCTGGATATATTAACGGTGTTATGGGCGTTGCGCCATAGAGATAACGATAATGAAGAAGAAAGGCAAATAGAGGTCAGGAGATAGGGAGTTGTCAGTAGTAACGTACGGATACGCGGTCTGGAGTCCAATCATCTGGCTGGTAGTGCTGCTGGTGGTAGGGGCGATTGCGCTCTATGTGCGGAGTCGCGGCCAGAAGCGCTACAAGAAGGGGACGGCGCAGACCGATATTTTTGTCTCCGGGATCCAGGTGCCACCGGCCGAACAGCGCCACATTCCGGCACATAACATATACTGGGGCTTTTTTGAAGCGTTGAAAGGATTCTATAGCGCCATGATGCGACCGCATACCGGAAACCTCAATGATTACCTGCTCTGGCTGGTAGCCGTAATGGCGATAACAGTCCTCGTGCTGATTATGGTAATTTAAAACGGAGAACATATTTCAGGAAAGATGATGAATCTAAAGGCATTTAACCGAGCACTCTGGGTGTACCACCTCAACACCGGGTCCTGTAATGGCTGTGATATTGAAATTTTAGCCGTGCTGACACCGCGCTACGATGCCGAGCGCTTCGGCATCATGCTGGTGGGTTCGCCACGCCATGCCGATGTTCTGCTCGTTACCGGGCCGGTAGGGCGCAGCATGGAGGACAACGTGCGGCGTGTCTATGAGCAGACCCCGGACCCCAAAGTGGTCATGGCGGTGGGTAACTGTGGAGCTGAAGGTGGTGTCTTTCACGAGGCTTACAGCCTGGTCGGGCCTATCGACCAGATAATACCGGTGGACGTGTATGTCCCCGGCTGCCCGCCCAGACCGGAGGCGATTATCGAAGGGGTAGTGAAGGCTTGGGCGAAGTTGGAGACGCTGGCCAAGCAGGAGGTTTCATAGGTGGAGAAGCTTAGCCCACAGGGAATCGTTGATAGCTTCAAGAAAACGCTGGGTGGCGGTTTCGTTGACGGCAAAATCTACGAGCGCGAGGTCGCCGTCAAGAAAAACCACTTCCGCTGTATCTGGTTATATGTCAAGAGGGAGGCGCTCCGGGAGGCAGTTCAGCACCTGTCCAGGATTCAGGAATATCCTCACCTTGTTATCATCTCATCAAGCGACCTGGGCGACGACGTGGAGCTGATATACCACTTCACCATTTACTACGGCGGTCATCTGGAGGAGATAAGCGTGGGGATAAGGGTTACTCTGGCCAAGAAAGACCTGAATATTCCCACCATAACTGACCTCATACCGGGGGCTATTTTCCCCGAGCGCGAGACGCAGGAGATGATGGGGGTGGAGGTTACTGGTATCCCGGATGGAAGAAGGTTGTTTATCGCCGATGATATTCCTGAAGGCGTATATCCCTGGAGAAAAGATGAGACCGGGCCGGATAAGTATTTACGTGTTCTGCCGGGCAGGAAGCCGAAGGGGAAAGAGTAAGGAAGGGCAGCAGGAAAAATGGCAGTTAACGAGACGGAGAAAACGACCTACACCATACCGATAGGACCCATTCATCCCGCCCTCAAGGAGCCGATACAGCTCGACCTTGAGATTGACGGGGAACAGGTCGTTGATGTCGATGTAAAAGTAGGACAGGTGCATCGCAGCATCGAGTGGCTGGGGATGAACCGCAACAACCCCGTCCAGACATTATACCTGGCAGAGAGAATCTGCGGCATCTGCAACATCTGTCATCCATTCTGTCTGGTTCTGGCGGTGGAGCAGGCGGCAGATATTGTGGTGCCGGACCGCGCGGAATACATAAGGGTCATCGCCGCCGAGATGGAGAGAATTCACTCTCATATTCTGTGGGCCGGCGTGGCCGCCCATGAGATTGGCTTTGATACTGTCTTCTATCTCACATGGAGAGTCCGTGAGGAAATCATGGACATGATAGAATTTGCCTTTGGCAACCGGGTGACCAAGGCAATATTCCAGATTGGTGGGGTAAGAAGGGACATAACCGAGGAGCAGATACCTCGAATACAGCAGGGGCTGGACTATTACAAGAGCATTTTCGAGCAGCTGCGGCGCATTTTCCTTGAGGACGAGACGGTGAAGATGAGATGCCGTAACGTCGGCATCCTCCCCTATGAAGATGCGCTGAAGCTGGTTACCGTCGGGCCGACGGTCAGGGCCAGCGGTGTACCGAAGGACGTGCGGCAGGACCAGGCGTATTCCGCCTATGCGGACCTTAACATAAAGGCAATAACGCCGGATGTTGTGACTGGAACTGTAGTCGGTGACGTTTACGACCGTCTCATCGTCCGTCTGCTTGAGGTGGCGCAGTCGATTGAAATCATAGAGGAATGTATTAAAAACATGCCTGAAGGCCCCATACTGGCCGAGACCAAGATGCCGAGACTGCTGAAACTACTCACCGATGCCACCGGCGAGGGCGTGGGGCGCGTGGAAGCACCACGCGGTGAGGATATCCACTACGTCCGTATGGAGACGGGCGTGAGCACGCTGTCAACCTGGAAGGTGAGGGCACCAACATACATCAATCTGGTTGCCGTACCGACAATACTCAAGGGCATGCAGATTGCCGACGTGCCCATCGCTTTCGCTTCCATTGACCCGTGCATGTCCTGCACCAACCGGGCAATAATTACCGATAAAGCCACGGGGAAGAAGTCGGTGATGGGCTACGAGGAGATGCACCGGCTCTCCGTACAAAAAACGAAAGAGTTACAGAGATGAACTTACTGGGAGACAGTTTGCTGCAGAACGTAATCGTAATCATTATTGGTTCCGGTATCGTTGTCATCATCGGCGCTATCTTTGGCATGCTGTACCGTGGTATTGACCGCAAGCTGGTGGCGCATATGCAGGGAAGGGTCGGCCCGCCCATCGTGCAGCCCTTCCGCGATATGCAGAAACTGCTCATGAAAGAAAGCATTATACCCAGGGGCGCCATATCGTGGCTGTTCACGGCGGCGCCTTTGCTGGCTATTATTTCCGCCAGCGTGCTGCTCCTGTATATTCCGCTCTTCGGCCAGCCGGCGTTGCTCGGCAGGTACGGCGATGTGATACTGGTGCTTTATCTGCTCATTGTGCCCTCGCTGGCCTTTGTCGTCGGCGGATTCGCTTCCAGTTCCCCGTATGCCACCGTGGGCTCCCAGCGCGAGATGATTATCATGATGAGCTATGAACTGCCGCTGGCAGTGGTCATCCTGGCCATCGCCTGGAAAGTCAGCCAGGTCACCACGGCGAATCCGTTCCTCATGAGCACAATAGGCTCGTATCCGATATGGAACCTGGTGGGACCGGTGGGCATCGCCGGAGTGATATTAATGCTGCTTGCTCTGGTGGTGGTTACCATCGGAGAGGCCGCCAAAGTTCCGTTTGATATTGCCGAGGCGGAAACGGAAATCGCCGGCGGACTGCTCGTTGAGTATTCGGGAAGAAACCTCCTCCTGTTCTACCTGGCGGACGTCGTCAAGGCGTTTGCCATGGTGTCCTTGATGGTAGCGCTGTTCATTCCCTACAACCTGTCGCCCTATATCGGGGTGCAGGCTGCGTTCCCCGCGGGCATCATCGATGCGCTGTTCTTCCTGGTCAAGGTCTTTGTCGTCATGTTCTTAAGCATCACGCTGATACGTGCCGGCATGGCGCGGTTTAAAATCACACAGGCCAGCGCGGTGTACGTTATTGCCATGACTGCCATCGCTCTGGCTGGCATGTTGCTTATCTGGGTTGACTCCATGATTTGAGGTTTGATATGTGGGAAGGCGCGCTTACAGTAATTAAACAGCTTTTTCAGAAACCGGCAACCAACCTGTTTCCGGCAAAATACGCGCCGGAATCAACGCTTGACCTGCTTGACAAGGTGACCAGGCAGGAAGTGGCGCTGAACCCGCCGATTGCGGTGCCGCCGCAGTTCCGTGGCAAGATAGCCTATGACCGGCAGAACTGCACCGGCTGCCAGCAGTGCGTTAAGATATGCCCCACCAGGGCCATCGAGTTTTTGCCTGAAGAGCGCAAGGTCAAGATATTCATCTCTCGCTGCTGTTTCTGCGCTCAGTGCGTTGACGTCTGCCCGGTGCATACGCTGGCCATGACGGAAGAGTTCCTGCTCTCCAGTTACGACAAATTTGCTGACGAGCTCATCGTGACTGATAGCGGAGAACTTCCCGGGTCAGTGAAGAGGAAGGCAAAAAGCGCCGAGGCAGAAGAGGCATCAGAAGACCAGTAAG
>CBFDCY010000044.1:0-8258 GCA_965603425.1 uncultured Dehalococcoidia bacterium
AGGATAATGATATTTACATCATTGAACTTGATGACATGCGCCGCGGCAAATGTCGTCTGAGGAAGCGGGTGAACCGGGCGGTGAGCGGCATCCCACCCCGCTACGTGTACCAGTTTACCGGCGTCAGCGCCCTAAATCCCTCTGAACCGGAATAACGGTACAAGTCATACTCCAACATATTCAATTCATTGTTGCAACATTGAACCTCGGTTTTGAAACAAATCACGGAGTCCCATTATGAAATCGGCCATTGCGGAACTGGAAGCCAGGGGGAAAGCCGCCAAAGAAGCCTCAAAGCGCCTGGCATGCCTCTCCACAGACATCAAAAACCGGGCGCTGACTAATATCAGCCGCGACCTGCTGGCCAGGAAAGACGAGATACTGGCGGCCAATCAAGAGGACTATAAAGAATCGAAAGCGTCCGGCATGAGCGACCACATGCTCGACCGCCTGATGCTGAACGAGAGCCGCCTTGAAGCAATGGCCGGTGACGTGCTCAACATCACATCGTTACCCGACCCCGTCGGCGAGGTTTTCGATATGCACACCCATCCCAATGGCCTTCAGATAGGGAAGAAACGGGTGCCGCTGGGCGTCATCGGCGCCATTTATGAGAGCCGCCCCAACGTGACCATTGACATCTCCTCGCTCTGCCTGAAATCCGGCAACGCGGTAATTCTCAGGGGAGGCAAAGAGGCAATACGCTCAAACAGCGCCCTGGCCAGAGTGGTGCAGGACGCCGCCGTCAATGCCGGGATTCCTGACGGCGCTATCCAGTTCGTGGAGAATACCGACCGGGCACTCGTCGACCACATGCTGACGATGAGCGACGCCATTGACCTGATTATACCGCGGGGCAGCGCCGGACTGATTCGCTCCGTGGCCGAGAAGGCCCGTATGCCCGTGGTCAGCGGCGGTATCGGCGTCTGCCATACCTACGTTGATAAAAGCGCCGACGTGGATAAGGCGGTGGCCATTGTCTACAACGCCAAGGTACAGCGCCCCACCGTCTGCAATGCTCTGGACACGTTGCTCGTGCACGCTGACATTGCCGGGGGTTACCTGCCTATGATTGCCGCCGAACTGGCCAGGGCCGGCGTGGAAATGCACTGCGACCAGCGCTCTCTGTCAATCCTGAAAGCGCAATCCGGCCTGAAGCTCGTTCCGGCAACGGACGAAGACTGGGGAAAGGAATTTTTATCCCTAGTAGCCGCCGTCAGAGTGGTTGATTCCCCCGACGAGGCTCTGGCACATATTGCGCGCTACGGTTCCGGCCACTCCGAAGCGATTTTAACCGGGGATTACCCCGCAGCAATGCGCTTCCTCAACGAAGTTGATGCCGCCTGCGTCTACGTGAATGCCAGCACCCGGTTCACCGATGGGGCACAGTTCGGCCTGGGAGCGGAGGTCGGTATCAGCACACAAAAATTCCACGCCCGTGGACCTCTGGGACTGAAAGAACTGACCACATATAAGTGGATTATCCTGGGCAGCGGTCAGATAAGAACGTAGATTTCCCGCCCGCTTATTTTTCCTCAATGGCAACCTGCTGAACCTGGAAGAGCTGCTGAATCCCCACCTCGGCAAGGGAAATCAACTCGTCAATGGTCTGCCTCGAGAACGGTTTGCCTTCTGCAGTGCCCTGCACTTCGACAAACTCGCCCTTGCTGGTCATGACCACATTGAAATCAACCGAGGCGCTGCTGTCTTCATCATAGCACAGGTCCAGCATCATATTGCTGTGCACAATGCCCACGCTGGTCGCTGCCACCGCGCTCTTGAGCGGCACCGAAGAGATGATTCCCATACCGGCCAGGCTGTGGAGAGCTTTATAAAGGGCGACATAGGCGCCGGTAACAGCCGCGGTTCTGGTGCCGCCGTCAGCCTGAATAACATCGCAATCTACAGTCAAAGTCCGTTCCCCCAGAGAAGCAAGGTCGGTTACTGCTCTCAGGGAGCGCCCGATAAAGCGCTGGATTTCCTGATTCCTGCCCCCTACCCTTCCCATCGCGGAATCGCGCGGGGTACGGGTCACCGTAGCCCGGGGCAGCATGGCATACTCCGCGGTAATCCATCCCGTTCCGCTGTTTCTCAGGAAGCCGGGCACCCGGTCTTCCACGCTGACCGAGCACAGCACCCGGGTCTTGCCCAACTCAATCAGCGCCGAGCCCTCAGCAAAGAGTAAAAAACCGGGAGTTATGCTTACCGGTCGGAGTTCATTATAGGCACGTCCGTCGGCTCTCTTCACCTGAAGCCTCCAAATCTGCTAATTATATCCGAGTATAACATCGCAGACTGATATTGACAATCTTATTGATTATATGATAGAAATGCTCACCAGCTATAAATGGAGGTGGAACGATGAAAAATACCAGAATTATCAATATCGCAAAGCTTGTTACCAGCCTGGTGCTCTGCCAGTGCGCCGGTATTATCGGCTCAGTGTTTACTACCCCGGCCATTCCCACCTGGTATGCTGCCCTCCAGAAACCTGCCTTCACCCCACCCAACTGGCTCTTTGCCCCCGCCTGGATTACCCTCTACCTGCTCATGGGGATAGCCGCCTTTCTGGTCTGGCGCATCGGACTGGAAAATCGACGGGTAAGAACAGCGCTGATAATCTTTCTGGTGCAACTGGTGCTGAATAGCCTCTGGTCAGCGGTATTTTTCGGAATGCAATCACCGCTCTACGGAGTTATCGTCATCATCGTACTGTGGCTGATGATACTGCTAACCATATTCAAGTTTGCCAGAATTGCAGCGGCAGCGGCGTGGCTGATGGTACCATATATCCTGTGGGTGAGTTTTGCTTCCGCCCTGAATATATCAATCTGGATATTAAATCCCTAATCTGAACCTGACAGATATCCTTTAAGCCACTGTAGGGCGGCTTCTGCAGCGTCCCGTTTGTTCTGCTCGCGGTTGCCGGCGAAGTTATACTGCCGACTGTACGCTTTGCCTTTGACGGACAGCCCGAGGTAGAATAGGCCTACCGGTTTTTCTCTGGTAGCCCCACCCGGCCCGGCAACCCCCGTGTCCGCAAGGCACACATCCACCGCCAGCAGCTTCCGTCCCCCCTCCGCCATCTCCTCGGCCACCTTAGCACTTACGGCGCCATGCTGGTCAATGGTCGCCTCATTCACGCCAACTATCCGGGCCTTCGCTTCGTTGCTGTAGGCAGTTACCGATCCCTTATAATAGTCGGAGCTGCCCGTCACATTGGTTATCCGGTGAGAGATGAGCCCGCCGGTGGCGGATTCAACAGCCCCCAATGTCATGCCTTTTTGGCGCAGTAAAGCGCCGATTTCCTGCTCAATGATAGACATAGCGTCTGTTTTTAAACCAATAGCCTCTGCTAAACCGGTCAGCATTTAGATTATCGAAACTCAGCTTTGATAATCCAGGTTCTACATGGCTCACTGCTTTGCTCTCACCATCAATACCGGTACTTTTCCAGCGCGCAATACTTTATCGGTAACACTGCCAAAAGCCCAACGGCTAACACCAGCCCGCCCGTGCGTTGACATAGCCACCAGGTCAGCGTTGACCTCTCCTTCAGCCTTAATAATCTCTTCCGCAGGGGTGATTCCCGCCGCAACCTTACAGCTCACGATAGCCCCCTTACTCTTTAGAGAGTCGCCGGCCTTGGTAAGATAGTCAACGGCCTCATTTTCCATCTGCTCCAGCTCGCTCTCATTATATGGGATCTTAACAGTGCCCGCACCACCCCTGATGTCTACATCGTGTGTCAGTGTGGAAATCACATGAAAGAGAATTACTTCCACCTTCTCTCCTGGTGATAATCTGGAGACCAGCCCTTCAACGTAACGCAGGGCAAACTCCCCTACTTTAGAACCATCCAGTGGAATCAGTATTCTTTCAGACATCTTTTGCCTCCTTCTTCCCTTAATCGGAGCAATTAAATTATAGCCCCGTTTACCTAATTGTCAAGATAACCGGCAGTGTTTTTCCCTCCCCGCTCTGCCATTTTTTCTGAATTCTCGTTGTGTATTTTAAAATTATGTAATAAACTAGGCTTAACGGATAAAAATACATCAGGAGGATAAACAATGGGTCTAACAGCTGTTATTCTGGGCATCATCGGTACGCTCTGCGCCGCAATGGGCATTGTGACCGCCGCCGATGTAATTGCACCAATTATGCCCCAATTTACCTGGACTTTCTGGTTCTCCGTTGCGGGGCTTTTTATTCTGGGCTCCATCGCCTTCAGCGTCGGGCGCGGATATTACGAATAATTTATACTTTTCCTGACGAAATGTACTAAGAAAAAAATGTGAGGTTTCAGGCTATGGGTATGATACATGGTAACGATTATCGGGAGAGCCTGCGCCGGGTCAAGCCGGAGATTTACTTTATGGGGGAGAAAATCGATAGCGTGGCAGACCACCCCGCCTTTATCCCCCATATAAATGCCGTCGCCCTGACCTATGATATGGCGTGGGCACCCGAATTTGAGGAATTGCTGACCACCAAATCCCACTTGACGGGAGAGAAAATCAATCTTTTCACCCATGTGCACCACAGCACCGATGACCTGATACAGAAGGTGAAAGCCCTCCGTGCCCTGGGTCAACAGACAGGAAGCTGCTTTGCCCGCTGCGTCGGCCACGACGCGCTGAATGCCATCTACTCGGTAACCTTTGACATGGATAAAAAGAACGGCACCGAGTACCATAAGAGGTTTATCAATTTCCTAAAAGAAATACAGAAAGAGGACCGGTTCATCTCCGGAGCCATGACCGACCCGAAAGGCGACCGCAGCCTCTCACCCAGCCAGCAGGCTGACCCCGACCAGTATGTCCGCGTCATTGAAAAGAAAAAGGACGGCATCGTGATACGCGGTGCCAAAGCGCATATCACCGGCGCCGTCAATGCCCTCGGCCACATGGTAATGCCGACTGCTTCCATGAAGGAAGCGGACGCTGACTACGCCGTATGTTGTTATGTGCCGGTCGATGCCCCCGGACTGGTCCACATCTTCGGTCGCCAGACCAACGACGACCGGAAATGCGGCGGCTGCCTGATGGACCAGGGCAACCCGGAATACGGTATCGTCGGCGGGGAGGCACTGGTCGTCTTTGAAGATGTCTTCGTTCCCTGGGAACAGGTATTCATGTGCGGCGAGTACGATTTTGCCTTTGAGCTTGTCGAGCGCTTCGCCACCGCCCACCGACAGAACTACGGCGGTTGCAAGGTAGGTCTGGCTGATGTTTTAACCGGCGCCACGTACGCGCTGGCCGAGGCGCAGGGTACCGCTACTGCCTCACATATAAGAGACAAGCTGGTGGAAATGGTGCACCTTGCCGAGACGCTCTACTGCTGCTCCCTCGCCTGCTCCTGCCAGGGCTATGCCCTGCCGGCAGGCAATTTCATGGCCGACCCGCTTCTGGCTAATATCACCAAGCTCAATGTTACCCAAAATGTTTACGAGATGGGCAGGCTTTCTCAGGATATAGCCGGCGGCCTGCTGGCGACCATGCCCTCGGAATTCGACTTGGGCGATACCAAGGTGGGTAAATATGTGGACAAGTACAGCAAAGGCGCCACCGACGTGCCCGCCGAGACCAGAATGCGTCTGCTGAGGCTGATAGAGGGCATGACCTGCGGTACCGCCCTCGTGGAATCGATGCATGGCGCCGGTTCGCCACAGGCGCAGAGGATTATGATTATGCGCCGCTCAAACTGGGAACGCAAGAAACGGCTGGCCCAGAAGCTGGCTAAAATTGGCGAGCAGCCGAAACTGGTGTGAGCAATCACGAATGAAGGTGGCTTTGAAGTACTGCGGCTCGTGTAATCCGGAGATTGAGCTTGCCGATACCGGCCATAAGATAGAAGAGGCGCTTCAGGAAGCGCCCGATATCGATGTTGTTTCACGAAGAAGCAAAGCCATAGATGTAATGGTCATCCTGTGCGGCTGCCCCAGGGCTTGCGGCGATAAGAAGCGCGTCCGCAAAAGAGCCAGTCATTGCATTGTCGTCGCCGGCGAATCGATCGACCTAGTGCCGGTGGCGGAAAAAGATTTACCCTCTCAGGTAATACAAAAGGTCAAATCCCTTTCCTCCATGAAAAGCTAGCTCAGGCCCCGTAATCCGGTGCCGGCCCGACGAGCTCACCGCCGTCAACGACGATGACTTCCCCGGTAATGTAGCTGGAAGCATCGGAGGCGAGAAAAAGCGCCGCCCCGGCAATGTCCTCAGGCACCCCGATATAACCCAGCGCCTTACTTTTTGCCGCCGCCTCACTCTTCACCGGGTCTTTCCACAGTGCCTCGCTCAGCCTGGTCTTGACCACGCCCGGAGCGATTGCGTTCACCCTGATTTTGTGCTGGCCCCACTCTTTGGCCAGGACCCGTGTAAGCATAATCAGGCCCGCCTTGGTCACGCTGTAGAAGCCAAGCTCGCTGGGAGCTATGCCCATAATCGAGGCCGTATTGATGATGCTGCCGCCGCCCTGTTCTTTCATCACGCCAGCGACCAGCTGGCTCAGTAAAAACGGCCCCTTGAGGTTGACGTTCATGGTCGCGTCCCAGGCCCATTCTTCGGCCTCCAGCAGTGGCCCGGCGTACGGATTGGTGCCGGCGTTGTTGACCAGGATGTCTATTTTCCCCCACTCCCTTTTTACCCTGTCCACCAGAGCCTTAGACTCCTCGCCCTTGGCAATATGGCTGGCCACCGCAATATTTCTCACGCCCTTCTGTTTGAGCTCCTCGGCCACTGCTTCCAGGTCAGGGAGCTTGCGGCTGCTAATAGCAACATCAGCGCCGGCATCAGCAAAGGCCAGCGCGATGGCTCGGCCGATGCCTCGGCTGCCTCCGGTGACCAGCGCCACCTTACCTTCCAGGGAAAACCGGGACAGGCTCATACCCGCTACTCTCCTTTCTGTTTAGCGCGCTTCTTTCGGCGGCGCCACCAGGTGAAATACAGTATCACGCCGATTACTATCCATACCGGGCTGAAAATGCCAAGCCAGATTAGAATATTGGCCAGCACCCGCCCGAAAGTGACGAGCCCACTCCAGGCACCGTCAATGATGCTGCCGGCGCTCCAGCCGGGCAGTACCGTGATATAGGCGCTCCTCTTTTCTATGTCTTGGTTGCCGCGGTCATCGGTGACTGTCAGGTTAACGGTATAGGTCCCCTTTGATTTGTACTTATGCCTCGGGTTGTTATCGGTACTGGTAGTGCCATCGCCAAAGTCCCACTCATAGCTGTAAGGTCGGATGCCGCCGCCCACATCGCTATCAAAGCGAATCTCCTCCCCCTCTTTCGCCGTTACCTTGCTGGCACTTAACCATACCTCCAGCTTTGACTGCTCCAGCAATACCTGAATGAGCGACATTGACGAGGTGCGCTCCAGATACTGCATGCGTCCTTTGGTCCGCTCGATGTCCTGCTGCACTCTGGACAGCTCGCGCTGGACATCGAGAATGTCCTCAACTTTCTCTGCCTTCTCCATCAGTTTCAGAAGCTGTACTTCGGTCGCTTCCAGGTTGCGGAGCGTCGCCTCAAGGTCTACGTATTCCTCGGTAACGTCCTGTGCTGACGTGGTCTCGGAGCTCACTTCCACGGCCATATTGCGCAGCACGCTCATGGCATAATCGAAATCCGCTGACGGCACACGAACCGTTATCTGCCCGACAACGCGTTCGCCTTCTTTCCAGCTGCTGGAATTGACCACATACCCTTCCCGGTCCTGGGCGAGATTTGTGATTTTATCTATGGTATCGCGGACATCATCCACCACCAGCTGCATGTTGGCGGTGCGTATTATCATACGGTCGGTAACAATGGATGTATCATTTCCGTTGACCAGCGATGGCGCTGGTGCCGGGGCTGGTGCCATGGGCGGTGTTTCCACAATCACCCCTCCGTCTTTCCCCTCGGACGGTACTCCCGGTATTATAATAGTCGGAGGCGGCGCTGACGGGGCCGGGGCTGGAGCAGGTGCGGGTGCGGGTGCCGGTGAAGGCGCCGGGGCTGGCGCTGGAGCAGGTGCCGCACAGGCAAGCAACGCCGCGGCCAGCATTATTAAAGTCGAAATTATCAATAACCTTTTCATAAAACCCTCCTGGTTGCTCTATTCAACATATAAAACGAAATTAAGCGCAAAAAGTTATTATTTATGGGAAGCACCCCAGCTGACAGCCGCTTAGTTTCACTGACAGTCGATTGGCGGCATCGCCGACGTCACGGGGGCTGACCTTCAGTTCCTTGGCAATCTTGAAAGCGACGGCGCAGG
>CBFDCY010000045.1:0-8169 GCA_965603425.1 uncultured Dehalococcoidia bacterium
TCACCGGGCCCGTCATTATGCTTCCCCACCAGCGGCTTGAGGACGCTGCCTCCCTGCACCTCGTGGTCATACTGGCGGACGACCCACTCCTTGCTGCATACGTTCCACGAACTCAGTATCTTCAGCAGCGACTCGCCAAGGTCAGGCGGTTCCGCGAAATCGGGTTCGGGGTGGCGGGGTGGCTCCCAGACGGCCTCTCTTCTCAACTGCGGGATACCGCCATGCAGAAACTCCATTTCCAGGTCGCAGACCGCTTCCCCATCGTAAAAAAGATGCAGACGGCGGTCGTCGGTGAACTCACCGATAACGGTCGCCTCCACGTCTTCACCGGCAAAGAGCGTCAGCAGCTCACCGGTTTTCTCCGGCGGCACGGCCAGAATCATTCTCTCCTGAGATTCCGAAATCCATATCTCCGCATAAGAGAGGCCAGTATACTTCAGCGGCACCTTCTCCAGATCGACACGGACACCGGTCTCCTCCCCCATCTCCCCCACCGCCGAGGAAAGGCCCCCACCACCACAATCGGTTATCCTCACGTACAGACCGCGGTCGCGGGCCTGGAGGAGGACATCTATCATCTTCTTTTCCACAATGGGATTGCCGATTTGCACCGAACTTGAGGAAGTGGCCGTTGATACCTCGGTGAGCTGCTCTGAGGCGAAGGTAACCCCGTGAACGCCGTCCCTTCCCGTCCGGCCGCCAATGAGGACCACCTTATCGCCCGGTTTCTGTTTGCCGAGACGGGCGATTTCCGCGGGCATCAGACCCAGCGTGCCGCAGTACACCAGCGGGTTGGCCACGTAGCGCTCGTCAAAGAGAACGGCACCGTTGAGCGTCGGTATGCCGAGCCGGTTGGCGTAGTCAGCCACCCCGGACCGCACTCCCTTGAACACGCGACGGGGATGCAGCACGCCCTGAGGTAATCTATCATAGGGCAAATCAGGAGGGCCAAAACAGAAGACATCGGTGTTGGCTATCGGCCTGGCTCCCAGCCCGGTGCCCAGTGGGTCACGGATAACACCGCCAATTCCGGTGGCAGCGCCCCCGTACGGCTCCACCGCCGAGGGGTGGTTGTGCGTCTCCACCTTGAAACAGAGCGCCCACCGGCCATCAAAATCAATCACGCCGGCGTTATCCACAAAAACAGAAAGGCACCAGGGCCTGTTGAGCTCACGAGTCGCCTTCATCACGGTGCTCTTCAGCAGGTTGTCCACCACCTTGCCACCGAGCGTGAATCTGCCTCTGAATGTCTTGTGGACGCAGTGCTCCGACCACGTCTGGGCCAGTGTCTCAAGCTCAACATCGGTCGGGTTACGACCCTGTTTCCGGTAATAATCAACAATGGCTTGAAACTCATCAGCCGTGAACCCGAACTGTTTTTGCAACACGGCCCGGTCAGATGTCAGGATATCGACCGTTTCCAGCTTGAAATGATACTTTGGGTTCTCCGGGAAGCTCATCTGCTCCCGTTCCACAACGTGCTGTATGATTGGGTTCACCAGCAGCCGGCTGCAAATAATCCCCAGTTGTTCATCGGTTAACTGCCCTTCGATAAGATACCGCTTTGAAGTCCTGACCGTGTTGACCCCTTCCACTTTAAGGTCACGAATCGCCTTCAGGACACTATCCTCGACAGGGTCGGTAACCCCGGCGTTATAGGCAACCTCAACCGTATGATACCCGGATTCATCGACCTGCCCGGCCGGTGTACCCTGTCGGTAACTGTAAAGCTGTGTAACGGGGTCGGCAAGGAGGCTTCGCCCGAGCATGTCCAGAGCTTCCGGGCTGAGTTCGGCATCCAGCCAGTAGATATCCACTACGCGTACATCTGATACGGTGGCAATGTCAAGGTCCTGAATATCTTTGACCAGACCCTGCCCCCGGGCATCAGGCAGATGGCTCTTCAGACGGACTTCCAAACGGTGCATTTAATTGTCACTCCACTGCCTGGAGATTAAAAAGAGGGGCATACGCCCCTCCTGAACATCAAAATGCTCGTTTTTCTTCACCTGTTTCATGCACTGAGTAATTCGCTGACTACCTCGTTGATTTCGCGACCATCCGCCCGACCCTTAAGCTGTGCCATAAGCCTGGGCATTACCTTGCCCTTATCACCGGGACCAGTGGCTTCCACTTCCGCTATCACCTTCCGAACGGCTTCAGCAATCTCATCCCGGGTCAGTTGCTGCGGCAAGTATCCCTGAAGTATGGCCATTTCCGCCTCTTCCTTATCAACAAGGTCCTGACGGTTTCCCTGTTTGAAGGCTTCTATGCTCTCGCGTCGCTGCCTGACCTCTCTGGCGATAACGCCGAGGATATCGCTATCCTCCAGCTTGGCTTGCCGGGCAATTTCAGCGTTGTTAATTGCCGCCATCAGCATCCTGATGGTACTCCGCTTCAGGGCATCACCGCTTCTCATTGCCTGTTTGAGGTCATCTGACAGCTTCTGCTTCAGATTTGCTTCTCCCATATTGCTCCCATCAACGGACTATCTTCTATTTTCTCGTTGCTCTGGCGACACTGCGTCTTCTGACCGCTCTTTTACGCTTGCGTCTGACGCTTGGCTTCTCATAGTGCTCCCGACGGCGTACTTCGGACAAAACGCCGGTCTGCTGAACACGACGGTTGAACCTTTTGAGCAGATTCTCAAAGCTCTCGTTATCGCCCGCCATTACCTGGGCCAAATAACATCAGCCTCCTTCCGAAACAAGAGTATATTCTATTTGCCCATTATTAAAGAAGGTGACCATGCTCAAGTATCTACACTACAGCACCATCACATTTTAGTAAGTAATTTAGACAGATGTCAAGAAAAGGCGATAATCTCCGCCGGCGAATTTTAATGAAATTTAATCACTATTTTTATTACATTTTAATCTTGCCAGTATAGAATGAGTAGGAAAGGATATGGACAAATGGCTCTTAATCAGCTATATTGACATTTGCCATTTGGCGAATTAAAATAAGGATAATCGAGGAGTGCAGCCATGCCACGAGTAAATAATGATCTCGGCAGAATAATAAAGCAGCAGAGAATCACCATTCCGCTGACCCTTCAGGAACTCGCCGCTACTTCTGGCGTATCTTCATCCCATCTGGGACGTATTGAAAGAGGCGAGCGCTTTCCTTCGGCTCACATCCTGCGAAGAATTGCCCAACCGCTGGGCTTTGACGAGGATGAGCTCTTCACCCTCGCCGGTTTCCTGTCGCCACATACTTCCGGAGTAGCCGAAGAGAGAAGCACAGCGTACGGCAGCTCACGCCTGGACCCGTATGTCGCCAAGATGCTAGCCGAAGAGCCGGTTGAGATTCAGCGGGCGGTCATTGGCATTCTCAACACGTTAAAACTCGTTGCCAAGGCAATGAGCAAAGAAACTGATTGATAGCCTGTGACCAGGCGGTATAATTAGATTTACCGAACACGGTAGATATGGAAGACCGCGAACAGCTAAACAATGAGGAAAGCAAGAAGATCGGCTTTGGCGATGCCACTGTCCATGAGCTGAAAACGCTGCTTACCGCCATTATTGTTTCCGCAGAACTTCTGGTCGAAGAGCTTCAGGCAACTCGGGGAAGTATGCCACTGAGACTTACCCAGAACATCATTCGCAATGCACACAGCCTTGATGAAAAGCTTTCCCAGTTCTCGGAAATGGCCGGGTTGCTTTCCGGTGAGTTCTCCTTCCAACCTGAACTGCTTGAGGTTAAACCAATCATTCATGGTGTCACTTCTCAGATTTATCCAATTACGCACAGCCGGAACCAATCCTTAAATGTTGATTTGCCCGCCACTCTGCCTAAAATCAAAGCACACCGCCATTACCTGGAGCAGATTATGATGAATTTACTTGCCAATGCCAGCAAGTTCACTCCGGAGGGAGGGAACATAACGGTGAGTGCCACCAGGAATGACACCAACCTTATTATTACGGTGGTTGATAACGGCATCGGCATTTCAGCGGATAAGCAGGAGCTGGTTTTCCAACCTTATTACCAGATTAGCGGAGGTAAAGGGAGCGGACTGGGACTGGCCATTACCAGGTTCCTGGTAGAGCTTCACGGCGGCAAAATCCGGCTGGAGAGTACCCCGGGAAAGGGTAGCCGCTTTATCTGCTCCCTACCGCTACCGGGTCAGGGACAAACTTCAGAGGTGAATTGATGAAAGTAGTAGTCATTGACGATTCCCCAGAAATAATAGAGGTCGTCACATTGTGCTTTCAGCTGCGGTGGGGCAGCGCCACAATATCTCCTGCCAATGATGGGAATAAGGGGCTGGAGCTTATCGAGAAGGAAAAACCTGATCTGGTCATACTTGACGTTGGGCTGCCCGATATGGACGGTTTCCAGGTGCTTCGCGAGATACGGCGATTCTCCCAGGTGCCGGTAATAATGCTTACCGTGAAGAGCGAAGATACGGACATTGCCAAGGGGCTCGAACTGGGTGCCGATGATTACGTCACCAAGCCCTTCAGCCATATTGAACTGATTGCCCGTGTGCAGGCGGTAATGCGCCGTGCCCGGGGTGCGCCGGCTCCCGCCGAGGAGCCGCCCTACACCAGCGGGAAATTGCATGTTGACTTTGCCCGCAATGAGGTCCTGGTTGGCGGCAAGCCGGTAAAGTTCACATCCACGGAATATAAACTGCTCTACCATCTCATCAAAAATGAAGGGCGTTTGCTTTCCCATGAAAACCTGCTCGTCACAGCCTGCGGCGAAGCATATAGTGACGCCAGAGACCTGCTCAGAGTACACATACAGCACCTGCGGCAAAAGCTCGGCGACAACGCTGAGTCACCCAGTATCATAGTTACCGAGCACGGCATGGGCTACAAGTTCGTCAGCCCCGCCTGACCTCCCGCCGGAAAATCCGGAGCCTTTCCCCCAACCGCTGTGCTACCATTCATCCTATTACCCCATTCTTTACGAAACATTAATCAAACCTTTACGAAATCTTTATTTTTTTTATGCCTCTCTTTATGCCCGCATGCTAGATTAATAGGTAGATTATTACAGCTTTAAAGGAGCTGAGCATGGAAAAAATAACCGTATTCCTGGCCGACTGGCAAGTGCTTTTTCGTGAAGGCATCCACTTCACCCTGTCCGGCGAGGAAGATATGGAAGTGGTCGGTGAGGATGTGGGCAATGAGCAGGCACTTACTTTTATCGAGTCCAATCCGCCACAGGTAGCAATCCTGAATGCCAGCCATGATACGATAAATGGTTTTGAAGCTACGCGTAAGATTAAACAAACCCTGCCTGAAGTATCGGTTATCCTGGTCCTTGACAGCTATAACGAAGACCAGCTTTTTAACGCCCTGAAAAGCGGCGCCGGTGCCTGTTTTACCAAGGACGTTGACCCCGAAGTCGTAATCAACATGATACGGGAAGTGGCGAAAGGCAAACAGCCGATAAGCGAGGCCATCTGGAAACCGGAAATTACCTCCCGTGTCCTCGACGATTTTACCGCATTTTCATCGCTCGGCGAACAGGTCGGGCAATTGCTGGCGCACCTCACTCCCCGCGAGGCGGAAATCCTGCGCCAGGTCGCCGATGGAAGCACCAGGGAACAGGTAACCAGCACATTGAGCATCGACAATGAAGCGCTCGACAACCGACTTCAGTCGATACATTACAAGCTGGTCGTTAACGACCAGAAGCTGATGCTGATTGAGCTGGCACAGAGCGGTTTACCAGTAGTCTCAAGGGTCAGTTTCACCGGTAAACCGGGTACCGAATATATCACCAAAGAAGAATTCACCGCTTTCAAGGAGAGTTTGAAGGAACGTTTCAAATCACTCAGCGGAGATATAAGTTAAACCAGCTGAGTACCAGGGGGTGAGCAAATGTGGGAACAATAAAAAAAAGCGGGCACGATTAAAGATGGTAGGCATTCCTGAAAAAGAAGCAAAGAGGAAAACCTACCACCCCGACGAAATAGTAAGCATAAGGAGGAAAACAAAATGAACAAAAAAGTGAGTGGAATCATGGGGAACACACTGAGGCGTTACTTGATTATCGCTCTGGTGGCATCCCTGGCGATTACCGGAGGCATGTTTGCCTATGCGTACACAACGTCAAGCGTCTCAATGACTGTCACCGGGGCTTCATCGGACTTCGCCTCCATCACCGGAAACTCGACAGGCGCTCCCACCTTCACCGCCTTCGGCAGCTACCGAGGCGCCATACCGGCCGGGTACATATTCGATGTCGTCCCTGACAGCAACTACACCGGTGACGTAGCCATTAACGTCTACCTCGACAACATCGACCAGATAGGTTACAAATACGGTACGTTCATGGTAAAGCTGAATCTGGTTGATCCTTCTGACAACGGGACCATGGATAAGGACGGGTTTGACCGGGTCCTCAGCATAAACAATGGTGTGGTCAGCTTTTTGTCGGATAACATGACGGGCGGTTCGACATACCACATTATGGTGAAAGGCGGCATCTATCGAACCTATCCCTGGTCATACCTGAACGGTATCGGCGGCTCCTGGAATCCTTCTTTCACCGCTGAAGTAGGCCAGGTAGGACTGTAGGCAGCCATGGTAAATAGCTTAGTTTCGGGATTGCCCCTCGGGAGGCAACCCCGAAACCGGAGCGATAACCATACCATTGCAGCAGGCATAATAACCTGATACGAGTTGACAAATATTATGACAAGTGGTAAAATCCAGGCAAAGTAAGCATCAAATGTCATAAAGTGGAGGCGCATAAGTGAAAAAGATATTGCTGATTTCCGTGGTGGCATTGTTAGTGGTAACTGGCGGCATGTTTGCCTATACCTTTACCACCGCCACCGCTACCATCGGCGTTACCGCACCGACGTCTGACTTCGCCAATATTACGGCCGGCGGCAGCATCACCGCGCCAACCGTTTTCGGTAAATTTACCGGCACCTGGCCGTCAAGCACGCTATTCGATATCACCCCGGACGCAAGCTACACCGGTGACCTGGTAATCACAGTCTATATGGTTAACGCCGGGCAGCTAATACGGCAATACCAGCACGTCAACATGTCGGTTGAATTCCAGGACAGCACCAACAGCACGGCAGATGAGCAGGGAACCATACAGGTCCTCAACCTCCAGAACGCCGAGGCCCTGTTTACCTGGTCGAACGGTACCGGCACCGGTCCCTACAAAGTGGTGCTTACTGGCGGCGGGTACCGGCTGCACCCGTTTAAAACGCTTACGGGCGGCAGCTACCAGCCCCAGATATGGTGTGAAGTTACACAGCGATAAGCAAATTAAAACACTACAGACTCAAGTATGGGCATGAATGAGCAGACAGTGGCAAAAAGCAGCAAAAAGGAAGTTTTATCTACTTGCCGCGCTGGGGCTGGTTCTGGTATTCAGCAGCGGGGCCTTTGCCTACACGTATACCACCGCCGTAGGCACGATTAACGTTGGCGACCCCTCCGGCGATGTAGCCACTTCCAATGTATCAGCCAGCCAGCCCAACTGGAGCTCAATAACCGATAACCTGTCGGAAAACACCACCTGCGGGGAAGTACCCACAGGTGATTTATTTGATATTACTCCCAGCGCAGCCTACAGCGGTGACGTGCTGGTTGACGTTTACCTGACCAATGCGGCCAATCTGACCCGCGCCTTCAGGTACCTCAATATGAAGCTATACCTCGAAGGCTCTGAGGAAGCCGGAGAAACGCCGGACTACCAGGTCCTCTCCCTGCAAAACGGAAGGGCCAGCTTCAGCCTTGCCGGGCTCGCTTCTTCATCAAAGAACTGGGTCCAGACGAGCCAGTCTGACTTTGAGGGCGGCACCCTGAGCCAGCTGGACACCACCACCAGCCCCGGAGACGTATTACTGGAAAAGTTTTCCGATAATGTCACGGATAGTTACGATGACCAGAGCAAGGTAGACTCTTCCGTCAATGTCACCTTCAGCGGCGGCCAGGTTTCGCTGGACTACGCGGCTGGCACACCGGCCACGGAAACCCTGAGGCCCACCGCCGACGGCGATGAAACCGATATTGAGTATCCTGCATCTCCCCCCCACTGGACGGAAGTGGACGATGTTACCCCTGATGGGGACAGCACCTACGTTTCCACGGAATCGTACATACCTGAGGAGGACCTGTACGAGATTGGCAACCATACCGCCGGCCAGGGCACCATCAATTACGTTAGAGTATATATGGA
>CBFDCY010000046.1:0-8120 GCA_965603425.1 uncultured Dehalococcoidia bacterium
GCGCACATCGTCCTGCCCAGCACCACCTTTGCCGAGAAGGACGGCACCTACACCAATACAGAGCGAAGAGTGCAACTGGTAAGAAAAGCAATTGAGCCGATAGGCAATGCCCGGCCGGACTGGTGGATTATCGGCCAGGTCGGCCAGCGCATGGGCAGCGACGGCTTCAGCTTCAATGACCCGTCACAGATTATGGATGAAATCTCCGAGCTGACACCGAGCTACGGAGGCATCTCCTACCGTCGCCTGGAAAAGGGCGGATTGCAGTGGCCCTGCCCCACCGATGAGCACCCGGGAACGTCCATCCTGCACACCGAAAGATTCACCCGTGGCAAAGGACAGTTCGTGCCGCTGGCGTACAGGCCGTCGGTGGAGTCCCCCGATGAAGAATACCCGCTGGTGCTCACCACCGGTCGCAGCCTGTTCCACTTCCATACCGGCACCATGAGCCGAAAAGTGAAAGGCCTCAACGCCTTTCACAACGAAGAGCTGGTAGAGATAAATCCGCAGGATGGTTCAGCGCTCGGCATTGCTGAAGGCGAAACCGTGAGGGTGGTTTCCCGGCGCGGCGCAGTTACCGCCAGGGCCAAGCTCACCGAGGTTTCCCCGGCTGGCGTTGTCTTCATGACCTTCCATTTTGCCGAGAGTCCCACCAACCAGCTGACCATACCGGCGCTGGACCCCGTGTCCAAAATACCGGAGTTCAAGGTCTGCGCCGTCAGGATTGAAAAGGCTGCCGTTGCCGCCAGGTAAACCGGGCGCCCGATAGGACAGGGGCAGCAGCGAGAACTTCACTCCTTTTTCGTGTTATGATACATATACGCTAACAACCTGCCGAAGCACCTTTTTCGCAGAAAGGAAACCGCCATCAGAAGCAGATTCAGTTTGCGCTCTCTTTTTAGTGGACTGATGCCCCTGTTCGTGCTGGCACACCTTTCCCACCACCTGGTGACTGCCCTGCCGGTGCCGCTACTGCCCTATATTCGTGACGAATTCGCCCTGGATTACACCCGCGCCGGATTCATCATATCGGCTTTCGGCGTAGTCTACGGCGTCTGCCAGCTGCCGGCGGGATGGCTTGCCGACCGTTTCGGACCGCGTATCCTGCTCACCGTCGGTATCGTCGGCGTGGGCGCCGCCGGAATACTGGTCGGTATCTCTCCCAACTACCTTGTATTGCTTGCCGGCCTGGTGCTGATGGGCATACTGGGGGGCGGCTATCATCCCGCCTCCACCACCATGATATCGGCCGTGGTAAAGCCAAGAAACCGCGGTCAGGCACTCGGCTTTCACATGGTCGGCGGCAGCTTCAGCTACTTCCTGGCGCCGCTCATCGCGGCCGGACTTGCCAGCGTTCTGGGCTGGCGCGGGCCGTTCCTCGCGCTGGCCATTCCGGCCATGGGCATCGGCGTCATGCTCCATATCATACTGGCGAAACGCGTGCCAACCCGGAAAACAGTAGCTGAGGATATCAGCGTCTCCACGGAAGCGCCACCCGTTCCCGGGCATAAGCGCCGCCTGATAACCGTGGTGGTGCTTAGCTCTTTCACCCAGGCACTGATAATGTCCGCCGTTTCTTTTATCCCGCTTTTCCTGGTCGATACTTTCGGCACGGGTAAGGAAACGGCGGCGGCTTCGATATCCCTCGTGTACTTCATGGGACTATGGGCGGGGCCATTCGGGGGCTATCTCTCCGACCGCTTTGGCCGGGTGGCGATAATCATAACCGTGTGTGTTATGGCCGGTATCATGACTTACCTGCTCAACATCGCGCCCTACGGATTCGGTACTGCTGTTGTGCTGGCTGCCATCGGCATTCTAATGTACATCAACACCACCAGCGCGCAGGCATTCATCGCAGACCAGACTTCAGCCAGAAATCGCTCCACAATGCTCGGCTTCTATTTCTTTGGCAATATGGAGGGCACCGGGGTATTGACCCCAATTCTGGGTTACCTGATTGACCACCTCGGTTTCCACACCAGCTTTACCATCAGCAGCACAGCCATCCTGGCTACAATTATTGTCTGCTCCGCTATCCTATGGCTGGGCCGGAGATAACCGGTATGACGCTACCCGGGCGTGCGGAGTGGCCCCCAGGCATCACTTTCTCTGGCTTTTTTTCACCTCTTCCAGCCTGGCCACAAAGTCTTGCCTGGGTGGAGAGAAAACATCAATAACAAAAGCTCCCTTGTCGGTAAAATAAGCTCCATGTTCCGTATTTGACGGTAAAACGATAACATCGTCCTTCTCAACATGATATTGCTTGCCCTCAATTATAAAATCAATGGCACCATCCAGGACGATTAACATTTGTTCATTTTCATGACGATGAGGAGAAAGCTGGGAGTTTGGTTCCGCGCTGGCAAGGCTGATGGTTATCTTATCATGAGATATAATGCGAGCGGTAATACCGGGGGCCAGCTCTATAGCGGGAACTTCAGTGTAGCGAGTAACGTACTTGCTGTATTCCTCTCGAGTGGCAGCAGGCTCTTTCCTTTCCATATTTTCGGTAATCCTCCTTCTTTATATTTTTTAACCAGAAAAAGCACCGGCACCTGATTTTATTCAGCGGTCGCCAGCACTTCCTTCTTCATTATACCTCTGCTAACGGACTTTACTCCATAGGTAGCTCCATTATAGTTGAATACGTTTGAATGTCAATAAGCCCCTTATTTCCTACCTGACAAGCCTCTTCAAGGGAAGCTCACCCTTAAGTACCTGTTCCAAAGGTACTAATTTACTATACCTATTCTGTTGATTTCTTGTGATTGTAATAGGTATTATGTAAACAGAGTAATGCAGTCATGGAGTGACGATGCCAAAAGGGATTCTCTCTGTAATCATACTTTTTGTTACCATACTGGCCTTTAGTTGCCCACTGTTCTACCCGGCCAATAACACGGATACGGTAGCACGGGCAGAATCCGGCCCCGACCTCACCATTGAGGCGATAACCAGTTCACCGGAAACACCGTCTCTGGGGGACGATGTAACCTTCACCGTCACCATCAGTAACCGGGGTACAGCCACTTCAGGCCAATGCTACATCGCCTACTATATTGACGATGGTTATGTTACCAATGACTACGTGAGTGCAATTGCCCCCGACGCCAGTGCCGAATACACTTTCACCTGGGCTGCCGAAGCCGGCATGCATACCTTCACCGCAGCGGCCGATTACAAAGGGCAGGTCAGTGAAAGCGACGAGTACAATAACGAAAAGACCTACAGCTTATCAACACTGGGCGCTGACCTGGTAATCGATTCTATAACCTGGTCGCCATCGGAACCTGCTGTAGGCAGTACTGTTATCTTCACAGTAAGTATTAAGAACCAGGGTACGGACGTTGCCGTCTCAAGCCATGTGCATTTTTACATCGAGGACATTCCCCAAGGTTTGGAGAGCGGCGAGAGGATATACCCGGGAGAAACACAGACCAGAACCTTTTCCTGGTTTACCAAGGCAGGCCTGCATGAGGTTAAGGCTATCGTCGATAAAAACGACTCCGTGCCGGAGATTGACGAGGATAATAATGAAATGACGGTAGGCTTCTCAGCCCTCCTTCCCGACCTAATCATTGAAGATATCTCATGGTCTCCCGAGACAGTATCAATAGGTGATAGGGTAAGCTTCATGGTATTCGTTACCAACCAGGGCAGCGCCGTGTCAGGCCTGTCGTCCGTCGATTTCTATATTAATGATACCCATTCCGACACAGGATTGATTGACGGACTGGAACCAGGCGCTTCTGGAAACGCAACCTTTTCCTGGCTTGCCAGGGCGGGCGCGAACGTTATCAAAGCCGTTGTAACTTCAGGCGGCACATTGACCGAGAGCGATGAGTACAATAACGAAAAAACCATTACCCTCTCACCGAATCTATCTGACCTGGTAATCAATTCTATAACCTGGTCGCCGACTGAGCCCTCGGTGCGCGACAACATCACCTTTACCATAAAAGTAAAGAACCAGGGGATTGGCGACTCTAACAAGTCCAGAGTTGTTCTGTATATTGATGGTACCAGTACAGGCTATATGATGCTGGAGCAGATAGCTGCCGGTGAAAACAAACAGGTAACCTTTACCTGGAGAGCCGAAGAGGGTTCGCACCAAATACAGGCCGTTGTAGACTGGCAAGACGAGGTGCCTGAGAGCGAGGAGTCGAATAATGAAAAAACGGTCACCTTCTCAATGCTGCCTCCTGATTTAATCGTCGAGCAGATAGCCTGGGCACCACCCGAGCCGGCTATCAATGATAAAGTGACATTTACCGTCACGGTAAAAAATCAGGGGAAATCTGGCTCTAACTACGTCTATCTTGCCTATTTCATTGATGATGACCACCTATCTTCTGGTTACGTGGATCCGATATCAGCCAATGCGACCGATAACATGACATTCACCTGGACCGCCACTGCCGGCGAACATGCCATCAGAGCTTTTATTGATTCCACCGAGATAGTTACCGAAAGCGATGAGGCCAATAATGAAAAAGTGAGCACCCTGGTCCCTCTCGGCCCTGACCTCATAATAAAAAGCATCGACTGGTCACACAATGACCCCACCGTAGGAGAAACGGTTACTTTTACCGTAATCGTGGAGAATGACGGAAACCTCCGGGCCGGCAGTTCGCTGCTCCACGTCTATATTGATAACAGCCCGAGGGGCTATCAGGACATTCCGGCAATTGACCCCGGCACAACAGCCCCCAGAACCTTTGACTGGAAAGTTGAGGAGGGTCTGCATACGATACAGGCTGTTGTGGACGATTCGAACCTGGTAGTCGAGACCAGTGAAAAAAACAATGAAAGCCTGATTGTCTATCCCGCGCCTGACCTCGCCTTTGAGACCGTTACCTGGAGCCCGATTGACCCATCACCGGGTGACAAAGTAACCCTGACCGCATATCTCAAGAACAAAGGCAGCCGCGGGGCAGGGAGTTTTCAGATATACCTCTACGTCGACGATGAAGTCGTGGGCTACCAGGAGGTTCCGCAGCTCGACGCTGGTGCTCATGTGACCGAAGATTTTGAATGGGAAGCCACCATCGGCCCGCATACCGTCACCCTGTTCGCTGATGGTGCTGATACTGTCGCTGAAGGAGTTGAAAGCAACAATTCCGAAACAGTCGCCTTCTCCATTCCCGCCCCCGACCTGGTCATTGAGTCCATCAACTGGCCACTCGGAGAACCTTCAACCAGTAGCGAAGTGACCTTTACGGTAACCATTAGAAATCAGGGTGATGCTAATGCCGGGTATTCATCATTGAGCTATTACGTAGATGGCGAGCACGTGGCCTCCGGCCAGATCAGCACACTGGAACCAGATACGGAAACAGAGGATCCCTTCAGTACCTCGATATCTCAGGCCGGCCCACATACTATCAGAGTGATTATCGATGAAGGAAACCAAGTTCCTGAGAGCGATGAAGAAAACAACGAAAAAGCAGTGACCTTCTCTACCGAAGACGTCACCTCATCATCAGAGCCGGGGGCCAAACCTGCTCCCGACAAGCAAACTCAGCCAAGGCCAGCCCCCATACCACTGACACCAGAGGAAGAAGACCACAAGGAAGAGATGCTGTTTGGCGTCGTGGTGGCGGTATTCGGCGGTATTCTGCTCTTCACGCTGTACCAGGCGTTCCGCAAAAAGTGAGGCAATCCATCTCCGGTAAAGAGCTCGTTTAAGGGATTTTTCTCTCTTTAACGACATTGCCCAGCGCTGACGATGCAGCGTTCCGCAAGAAACCCTCATCACTGCTCAGGGCGATGAACTTAAATCCCTGGGCAATGCGCTCGTTGACTGCCTCTGCGCTGCCAACCTGAATACCCCCCTGGACACCATGTCGCTTTCCCACCTCCAGAACCTTGCTTACCGCCTCTACATGCCGTGGGTCGGTCTGGTCAAGACCCGGTTTCAGCCCCATTGATATGGCAAGATCACTCGGCCCGATAAAGAAGCCGTCGATACCCTCAACAGAGAGGATTTCATCAGCATTTTTCACGGCATCAACATGCTCAATCTGCACCATCAGGGCAATCTCTTCGTTGGCATGTTCAAAATAGTCAGCACCGCCGTAGAGGCGCGTCCTCGGTCCGCCGAAACTCCGCACGCCAAGCGGCGGATAACGGGTGGCCTGCACCGCCTGTATCGCCTCTTCACGGCTGTTCACCATGGGGATGACCAGCCCGTAAGCACCGGCATCGAGAGCACGCTTGATTAGGGCGGGGTCGTTCCAGGGCACCCTGACCATCGGCACCGCGCCTGTGTATAAAACAGCCTGTATGATGGACTGCGTTGTGCCGATATCAATAGCACCATGCTCGGTGTCAACCACTATCCACTCGTATCCCATATTGGCGATGATTTCGGCGGTTATGGGACTGCCCAGCACCACCCAGGTGCCAACTGACGCCTTGCCTTCACGCCACAGTTCCTTCACGTGGTTTTTTTTCAATGCCATTCTCCTTACTTTTTTCAGCTCTTAATCTGCTCAAGAAACCGCTTCAGCTTGGACTGAAACTTCGGCTGGTCCCAGACATCCCGGTTCACCACGCCGTCGGGTTGTTCTCCATTCATCAGCTGCGTTATCTGCTTGCCGATAACTTCCCACGCCGTGTTTAGAAACTCGTCGGTGAAAGCCATGGCATGCGCGGTAACGATGACATTATCCAGCTTCAACAGCGGGTTATCCGGCGGGGTTGGCTCCTGGTCAAAGACATCCAGCGCTGCGCCCTGTATCCATTTTTCCCGCAGAGCCTTAATGAGCACCGCCTCATCAATAACCGGCCCACGAGCGGTATTTATCAGGAAGGCCGTCGGCTTCATCATTTTCAGCTCCCTTTCACCGACAAGATGGCGAGTCTTCTCATTCAGCGGACAGCTGATATTGAGGAAGTCAGACTGGGAAATCACGGTGTCCATGTCCACCATCTCCACGTCGACATCGCCCACATCTTCCTGCTTGAGATAAGGGTCATAGGCGATATGCTTCATACCAAAGGGCTTGGCCAGTTTGAACATCTCATGCCCTATGTTCCCCACACCCAGCGACCCCAGTGTCCTGCCAATCAGGCCAGAGCCGTGGCTTTTAGCCGCCTCGCTCCACTTCCCTTCGCTGGCGAGCTGGTGCTTGAGGAAAAGACGAGTGCTGAGGGCAAGAATAAACGTAATGATGGTCACTGCGACCGGCCGGCGTACCGCAGCCGGCGTGATGCACAAAAGTATTCCGGCTCTGTTCAGCGCTGGAACGTCAACCCGGTCATAACCAACGCCGTTACGGTGCAACGAAAGAAGCCGGTCATTGCCCGCAAAACTGCTATCCGTCCATCGAGAGAAGGTACGGGTGACCACGATGTCATAATTTTCTATCTGACGCGGGGCAACTTCGGGCAGCATCTCAGCGAAGACCTCCGACTCAATACCCTGCATCTTCTCCAGGGACCTGTATGCCGGGCAATCCAAAATGAAATTGCCGTCTTGGTCATAGTAATCCCGGGTGAAGCCGACCTTGGCTTTACGACCCATGCCTGTTTCCTCCTTGTGATAAATTTATGGTACGGTGTATTTCTGCCCACAGCTAATCCTGCTAGGGCAAAGGGACATACCACATTTTTATCTTTCGCCGGATATTTGTCAAATATTCGCTGGTTATCAGTTCCGGAACTTTTGCCATAGTTACGGAAATATGATATTATGAACTAACCCGGTGGCATGCTGCATGGTCATTACCACCCATCATCTGAGCGAGTCCGCCTGCGCAATTAACCAGACAGGCTAGAGCAATACATAATAAGGAATAAGGAGGTATTTACATGTTCAAATCAGTCAATCTTCTCAGGTTAAATCACGGACAGGAAATCTTGAGCGAACTCCACAAATACTGTGAAAAGAAAGGTATTACCTCGGGGATAATCCTCGGTATCATTGGCTCCCTGGAAAGCGTCAAATTCGGAACCGCTCCCAAGGACGGGAAGTGGGGCTGGGATTTCGATGAGTACGAGGGCCACCTGTCTATCCTCTCCGCCCAGGGGTCTCTTTCCGTACATGAGGGTGAAAAAATATTCCACATCCACATGTGCGCCATTGACCCGCTGAAACCAGGCCAGTTAATCGG
>CBFDCY010000047.1:0-7918 GCA_965603425.1 uncultured Dehalococcoidia bacterium
GGCTTTTCTTTCTGCTTCTTCGACCTGCTTTCTGGCTAACTTCTCGGCTTCCTGCTGTTTCTTAGCTTCCTCGGCATCGCGTTTTGCTTTTTCTTTGGCCTCACGCTCCGCTTCTACTTTGGCTTTTCTTTCTGCTTCTTTGACCTGCTTTTTGGCACGCAACTGTGCCCGTCGCTGTCTGACACGACTGCCCGCCAGTACTGGATAGTGACAGTACTGACAGTAATCACCGCCACCGGTTGTTTTTTGGCCACAGTTGGGGCATCTCGCCATATATGACCTCGTAGCTGTTAATTTATAATATATTCTATCCTATATTGAATGTTCAGGCAAAGCAGGTGCCGGGTATTAAACTGGCTATCGGTATGGATAACTAACTGCGCCTGGGGCCCAGTGCCAGCACTAAGACGGTGACAATAAGCAGGATGATGACGAGGAGCAGCGCGCCAATAAGGTAGATTACCCAATCGGGCGCATCCTGAACCAGTGTGGGTGATGATGGTAAGGGTGGCGATGGCTGTGGTGGATTCGGGGGTACAGGTGGCGTTGCTGGCGATGGGGTGGGTATGGGGACCACTATCGTTGGTGGAATTGATGGTTGTGCCGGGGACGGTTGTGGCAACTCGGTGGTGAATGAGCCCACCGCACTCCAGGCGCTTTTCGTGTCAGAGTTAATGGCTCGGACCTTCCAGTAGTACGTAGTACCGCAATCTAGGTCCAGGTTTCCCTGCCAGGCAGTAGCGGGCAGGGAGAAATCACCGGTTCGGTTAATAACCAAATTGGCAAACCGAGTATCGCTTGATGCAAGCAGCTCATAGGTTACTGCCCCTGGCACTGCGCTCCACTGGAATAGCGGTTTAACGGGCACTCCCATTTTCCCGGCTTCAGGACTCGTCAGTCCGATAGTAACCAAATCCGTATCCAGACAGGTATGGAACGACCATTTCGGTGACCACGGGCTCAAGACTGGCTCTTTGACTCTCACCCGCCAGTAGTACGTGGTTGCCGGTTCAAGGCTCGGTAGCCTTACCGAGCTCGCTTCTGTTGTGCCTTCAAAGTCAGTGGGGACGGAGGAAAAGTCGGTATCAAAATCAAGCTGCCATTCATATCCGGTCGCGCCGCTCTCTGCCTCCCAGTCCAGGAGAACATTAATAACGGAGTGATTGTTCAGCGTGCCGATGCCACCTTCGTTATTAGCGGGGGAGACCGGCGTTACCGGCGATGGAAGGCTATCGTAAAGGGTCAGCAATCGGGTCTCATCAGTATCGACTGACCAAAGCTGGTTGTCGTGGTACCATAGTTGGGACAGTTTGGCCCCATCGCTTAGCCCTCGAGTAACCGTCTGAAAAGTAGGGTCTAATGAATATGTCGGATTCAGGCAGCGTTCCATGCCGCCATCTGCCTGTGTGTTGCTGGCGTACAGCACGCCGCTGGAAGTAACCATTATCTGATTGAGCGTCCCGCAGCCGGGCAGCGTAGTATCGATACGCTCCCATTCATCACTGGAGCCGACCTTGAAGCGGTAGACCCCTTTATCCGCGGTGTTGCTGACGGCATAGACAAGGCGATTGCTACTGAAGTCCGGGTCAAAAGCCACTGATACTGACCCACTGAGCGGCGACGATGTAGCATCAGCGGGCAGCGGTTCAAATTTCTCTACATTGCGGTTGGAAAGATAGACCCAGCCGTCGCTGTTGCCAATGAGTACCGTTCCATCTTGGTCGAAGTCGGGCGATAGTACCATGG
Source organism: uncultured Dehalococcoidia bacterium (assembly GCA_965603425.1). Taxonomy (GTDB): domain Bacteria; phylum Chloroflexota; class Dehalococcoidia; order Dehalococcoidales; family RBG-16-60-22; genus E44-bin89. The sequence goes on from CBFDCY010000047.1 coordinate 1,747, forward strand.
AGTTTATCGTTTGGCTGCCCGCGATGGCTCCGCTTTCGTATATGTAACCGCCATCTGTCGTGCGGTAGACATGGGCGTTGCCGCTGACGTAACTGCCAATGAACAGGGTAGCATCATCAACCATATTCAAGGCGTGAACCGGCAGCGAGGCGCTTGAACTGGGGTCAGTGGTAGGATATTTGGCATAACGCTGTCCGTTATCAACTGATTTCCAGAGTACCGGCTGCCCGTTACTGTTACCGGCCAGGAAGATGACTTGGCTGCCATTTCCGTACTGCGGAGAGAGTTCGACAAGGTCAATGGTATCAACATCTGCCAGGCTGCTGGAGTATAACCGTTCCCATTTCTGCCCGCCATCGGTACTTAGCCAGAGGCAGTAGTTAGCTCCAAAGGTCAGCATAAAAAGCGTGGCGTCCTGATTGTAATAAGGGGAAGGGGCGAAAGCGGTGATGTCGGTAATATAGTTATCAATCAGACCAACCTGATTCCAGACGATTCCGCCGTCCTCGCTCAGCGAGAAAGCGCTGTCGCTGCCGCTGGTCGAGGCATATGTCAGGTAGTCGCTAGGAAAGTCGGCGTTTATAAGGACGAAGGTCTTAGAGCCGCCGGTAGGCCCTTCTCGGCTTTTAGTCCACTTGCTCCCGCTATCTTCACTGAAGCAGACCCGGGCGCTGCTGGCGGCCCCGGCCAGCAGGTATGTGGTATCATCAGCGCCGGCAGCGGCCAGGCCGGTAACGTCGATATTGCTCATATTGTAAGCCGAGCCTGCATCGAGGTCAGTGGCACTGGAACTTTCCGGCGCTTCCGCAGTGACAATTTTGTAGACATCGCCGTCACCGGTACCGGTATCAACGGCGATGAACAAGGTGGCATCTGGAGATGTGCCTTCGTAGTTATCGGGAAAGGCAATGGCGGCTGAGTTGCTGGCGACCACGGACGCAGGGGTTCCCGAGTTGTCTCTATCAAGCCTCGCGTCGCCAAAGGTTGCGCCCCAGGCGGCATCGCCGAATTTAAACCTGACAGAGGTATCAGTCTCATCGGTAACCACGGCCACCAGCTGCTGGTCAGCCACATATAGCGGCGAGAAAGACAGGGCATAAATGTCATAGCTGCCGATATTGCTGTCGACCCAGCTGGTGATAACCGGCTCCTCATCAAGGAGATAAACGCCTCCGAATTCAGAGCTGTCCGCGTCTCTGGTGGCGACGGCGACAATGTTGCTGCTGCTGATATAGGTAACCGCGATATCGGTGATTTCTATATTACCGCTCCCCGCCCCGCCCGGATTTGCCGCAAACTGGTCAAATTCCTTCCCGCCGTCGGTGGAACGATAAACGCTGGCCACAGTGGCGTAATAAATGGTTTTCTCATCCTGCGGGGAGATAGCGATGTCCACTATGCTGTCCTGCACATCGCCGATGTATGACCAGCTGTAGCCACCGTCTGTGGACTGATAAAGAGTGTAGTCAAGGCCCTCTACGTAAGCATAGAGGGTGCCGCTGGCTGACATGGTCAGGTGCTGGACGTCAGAATCGCTGGCCAGCAACCAGTTACCGGCGTTGCCTTCGGCCGGCATATCCGCCCGGCTCCATTTCACTTCATCGGCTGAGGCAGCAGAGGTTTGTGTCAGGCCAGATACCGTTATGGATAAAAGAACGGCCAGTGATAGCAGCAGCTTTGACTTTACCATATGGCGAATTTTATTTTACTTCGGGGAGAAAGCAAAGTCAATAACTCTGGATAAAAAGAGAGCCCCCCCGGTTACGGGGGGGCTCTCGGAGTTACGGAGTAAGACCGTTACTGTGCCTTAGACCGCGCGCCTGGTCCTCATTATGAGGACGATAAGCGCGATGACCAGTACGGCACCGATGATGATGATGACCAGGAGTGCCCATTGTGGTACCGCTGGTGCCGGTGCCGGCGCTGCCGGAATTATGATTTCCGGTGCAGGTGTTGGAGCCGGAAGTATGATATCCGGAGCCTGCAGTATGATCTCAGGTGCGGGTGGTACCTCGATCACTGGCGCCGGTGGCTGCTCGATGATTACCGGTGCCATCTGCTCTGGTAACTCCCCGGTGGTGAAGCTGCGAGTCTCAGACCAGGCACTGCGGACCGGACCAGCAGCGTCTACCCTGACCCTCCAGTAGTAAGTGGTATCGGTGTTGAAGGAGATGGCGAAGTTGCCGGAAGCACCAGGGCCGACTATCTTGCTTATGACATCGCCGGCATCCCAGGTCCCGCTGGACTTGGCCACGCTCTCGCTGAGCACGACTTCGTCGAATCCGGTGTCGGTAGCTATCGCGAAATCGAAGTCATCGACCTTGTCGGACGGGCTCTTCCAGGTGAAGATTATCTGTGAGGAAGCACCACTTACCGGGTTGAACTCAACCATGGCATCGTCAGAAGGCAGGGACAGGTCAACGCCGACAGTTGCCAGGGGGTCCTTGTAGCTGAAAAGTGCCTGGCCAGTGGTGTCAATTGCCCACAGCTTGGTGACGTCGCCGCTCACGCTCATCCTCATTGCGGTTGGCGCTACGGCGAAGGTTTCGCCAATACTATCCTTCGAGCTCCAGGTGGGGGAGTCCGCGGTCGGGGTCAGAGTGCGGGCCATAACGCTGTCAGTACCGTCATCGGCTATGACGTAAAGCACGCCTTCCATGATGCCGATACCCATAGTAGTATTGGCCCCTAGTGCACTAGGACTGATGTCATCCCACTCGTCGTCCGCACCCAGCTCCCACGCATTGACTCCGGCATCACATGCAGCGATGACAAAGTCACCGTCGGCCAGGCCGGTGGCGGTTACCTGGACGGTGCCAGTGCCAACGAAGCTTTCGTTACTGATTTTTGTCCAGGTGCTGTTGCCATCGGTGGAGTAGGCCACGCGCCCGTCGGAACTGCCGGCTATCACCAGGTCCTCGCCCAGGCTGGCGATCATGCTGCTGCCGCCACTGAGCTTGGAAGACTTCTTGGAGCCCCAGGTGAAGCCGCGGTTAGATGACTTGGAGATGTAACCGGTGGTGGTGAGAACGTAGACGGTATCACCGTCGGTTTCCACCGCCATGTCAACGACCCCGGTGGCAGTTTCCTTGTAGATGCGGGTGTGCCACTTGCCCTTGCCTGCGCTGTCGCTGTAGTACATGCTGTCGCCGCCAGCGTCGGCCAGGTAGATTGTGTCGGGATCATCGGGGGCCAGGCGGATGATGTAGTCAGCAGCCGCAGTTTGCAGGGAGAAAATCCTCTCCCATCTGTCAGCTAAGCGCCAGACACTCATGTCGGCGGTGCCATCGGCAGTTACCAGGTAGACCTCGCTGCCATCGGATGTAACGGCCACATCGCTCACCGTGTTGAGAGTGGTGTCTATGAGGCTGAGGTCGTTGAAGCTCTTGCCGTTGTCCTCGGAGTAGGCGAAGGCGCTCTCATCACCCGAGGTGCCTGCCACCACGTCGCTGCCGGCAATGCCGACTACACACTTGGTTGCACCACCCGGATTCTTTGTCGACGTAGAGCCGCTGACGGATGGCGAGTCATCCAGCGCGTCGGTGCTGCGATAGACACCGGTGCTGTCGTTGCGACCGGCAACCAGCAGCGACCCGTCAAAGGCCACGCTGTAGATCTCTTTCTCATCCTTGAGCGTTTCAATGTCGTCGTCATCCAGGCGGAATATGCCTGAGGTTTCCATGGTGCTTCCAGCATCGACGGTCAAGCCGACGAAGGCAACGCGCATGGAGTCATCGCTGCCCAGGTAGTCCGGCGCCATGGCAATAGAGGCTGCATCGAAACTGCTAAAAGTTTCGCTTGCCTGCACCAGGTCCACCGGATAGGCAGTGAAAGCGCCGGAGTTCCAGGTGTCCGTGTTAAAGCTGTAAATCTGGAATATAGCTTCATTGGCAGTTGGACCACCCGTTACCGCCACCATCACCTGGTCAGAGTAAAAGTTGGGGGAGAACGCTACTGCCATAGCAAATTCGCCCGTATCGAAGGTAGCCTCTGCGCTCTGGTCCTGCCAGGTGGAGCCAATCGCGCCGATTTCATAGGTCCAGACCTCCGCGGTAGCAGAACCGTCAGAACCGACGGCAGCCACGAAGTGGTTCCCGCCTTTCTCCACGGAAATGTCGAGATCTATGACGTTATCAATGGAACCTCCGCTGTCAATTTGTCCCAGGCTATCCCAGTTAGCACCGGCATCGTCGCTGATGTAAACAGTGGCATTATCAGAGGCGACCGCGATGTAGTTGGGGTCGTCCGGGGCGACGGATATGTGCTCAGCCGCAATCCTGGCTGCACCATCGATAACGGTGATGTCGGTCCAGCTCTCGCCGCCATTGGTTGACCGTTTGATTCTCCAGTTGGTTGAATCATTAGTCGTAACGTAGATGACCGAGCCGTCACCAGATACGTCCATGTCGACGATGCTATCGTTGTTGGTGTCTACGAATTCATCGGGGAGGTCCTCACTGCCCCAGGACAGGGTGCCGGCAGAAACTGGCGCTGCGGATAGTATCAGTGTGGACGCCAGCACTATGGCCAGGAATACCCCCCAGAATTTAGTTAGTTTTTTCATCGACCTTAATTTTTCCTCCTAGTTTGATATGCTTATATCTCCACAAACAAAGACTATCCATAAACGCCTTCACTTTTTATGGAGACAAAGATTTCGTCTGAGTCCGTTTTTCGAGCTAAAGCTCGCTCCCCTTGCGGGTCCTGACATTACATCACCTCCTTTACTTACCAATATTACTCCTAACTATAAACAGAAAAAATAATTTTGTCAATACTTTTGGCGTAAATTTTACATAAATTCACCGAATTCAACCCGTTCCGGCCCGGCTTCATTTCAACAGTCCCGGCAATTCGGTTGTCTTGACCGTTTTCTGCTCGGCGGTGGCCATATCCCGCAGGGAGGCGGTTCCGTTTCTCAGCTCTTCGTCGCCGATGATAACGGTGTGAGCTACGCCGAGGTTATTGGCCTGCCTGAGCTGTGCTTTGAGGCTGCGGTTTCCCGTGGCCATGATGACGCCGACGCCCTTCTGCCTTAGATAAGACGCCAGCCTGACCGCCTCGTTCCTGGCCTCTTCACCCTGGTGGGCGATGAATACCCGCGGGCCGGGCAGGGGTGGGATGGGTACAGCCTGTGCCTTCAAATTAAGTATTATCCGTTCCATGCCGATGGCAAAGCCGATGGCTGGGGTCGGTCTGCCGCCCAGTTCCTCAATCAGGTCATCATACCTGCCCCCGCCGCAGATGGTGCTCTGGGCGCCTCCGCTTTCGGGCTGAATTTCAAAAACGGTCCTCGTATAGTAATCTAGTCCCCGTACTAATCGGTGGTTTATGGCGAAGGGTATCTTCAAAAGGTTAAGGTATGCGGTGAGTCGGTCAAAATGCTCTTTGCACTGCGGGCAGAGGTGGTCGGTGCTCCGCGGTGCCGAGTCAGCCATGTTCTGGCATGATGACTGTTTGCAGTCGAGCAATCGGAGCAGGTTGCGGCCCAGCCTTTCCCGGCAGTCAGCGCATAACGCCGCCGCATGGCCGGAATAGTAGTCCCGCAAAGCGCCGAGGTAGCTTGGCCGGCACTGCTTGCAGCCGATGCTGTTCAACTGCAGGGTAAGGCGTTGCAGGCCAAGCGATTGGAAAAACTGCCAGGCAAGGTCGATATTTTCCGCATCCAGGGACGGGTCATCGTCGCCGATGACCTCGCAGCCAAACTGGTAGTGCTGTCGGTATCTTCCTGCCTGGGGCCTTTCGTATCGGAAAATGGAGGCCAGATAGTAGAGCTTGACCGGCTGCGGTCGACTGTGAAGTCCATGTTCCAGATAGGCACGGCATACCGGTGCCGTGCCCTCCGGGCGCAGCGTGACCTGGTTGCCGCCTTTATCGGTGAAGGAGTACATCTCCTTCTCCACGATGTCGGTTCCCGCTCCCACGCTGCGGGTGAAAAGGGAGGTGTCCTCAAACGCTGGAGAGTCAACCCGCTCATAGCCGTAGAGCTGGCAGATACGGGCGGCTTTTTGCTCGATATAGCGCCAGCAGGCCTGTTCCTCCGGAAGAATGTCGGTTGTGCCGCGCGGTGCCCGATATAATTTCATTTATCCGGCCTTTTATGATGCCTTATCAAAATACCACTTGTAAAGGAGCTTCATATCATCTGGAAAGATGCCCAGGCGGTCGCCAT
>CBFDCY010000048.1:0-7683 GCA_965603425.1 uncultured Dehalococcoidia bacterium
CACCAAACGGGATAGTCATCGCCGACCGCACTTTTAATCGCCTTTATCACTTCCACGAGGAATCTGGCCCGGTTCGCCAGGTCGCCACCATAAATATCCTGGCGCTTATTGGAAGCTCTGGATAAAAATTGACTGATGAGATAGCCATGAGCGCCGTGGATTTCCACACCATCGAAGCCCGCTTTCTTGGCTCTGAGCGCCGCTTGGGCAAAAAGATTGGTAATTTCCTTAATCTCTTCAATGGTCAGTTCTTTTGGTTTCTCATTGATAAAAGGACCAGCCAGCGGCGAGGGGGCTACCGTCTGTATTCCATGCTGAAAGGCTACTTTCGCATCTCTACCAGCATGATTGATTTGAATAGCGGCTTTAGCTCCGTGCCTGTGGATAACCTGAGCCAGTTCACTCAGACCCGGAATATACCTGTCATCACCAATCGTTATCTGATTATTATGAGCCCACCCCTGTGGATGAATATAGGTAGCCTCTACTATGATTAGCGCGGCTCCACCACGGGCACGTGCTTCGTAGTAATTCTTAATACGTTCTGTTACATGGCCATCTTCGGCCCCGTACTGAGTTTCCATGGGAGGCATAACAATACGGTTCTTCAATTGCATATTCCCTATTCGGAATGGTTCCAAGAGCTTTCTTTTTTTCATTGCGCCCCCCCTTTCGCACAGATTACTTTAACAAAGTCCTTAAAGAGTGATTACCTAATATTTACGCGGGCTGGTTTTTAAAGGAAGTCACAACATAACAAATACCATCTGCAATCAGTATATCTATCTCTTTTTCTGAGCCTGACTGATAGAAAACGGGAGACCAGAATCACTTTTTCCTATCGCTCGTCAGCGAGCCCCGGTCTCCCAGTTTTGGCAAATTAGTCCGCTTCCTGTTCGCCGTTATACCTTGTCGAGCACCTCTTCTATCTGCTCATCGGTCAGGGTTATGTAATCGTCTCTTTGCACCAGCTCATCCCGGTATTTAATTCTGGTTACGTTAAAACGAAAGTCGCCATCCTCAGGAAGGTCTCCGGAGAATGCAAAGGTGGTTGGCTTGATGACCACGTCCGGGGTGTAATACCAGGCGATATCATAAACCTCCTCAGGATAGGCACCGAGAAACACCATCTTGCCCTGGTACTTGCCGCCCACTCCCTTATAAACGCAGGGAACCACATGGTCCACAGTCCATCCCACTTCCTTTAAAGCCTCAACAGCAAAAACCTTCAGAATCCAGGGCTCAAAGTTAAGTTCCACATTGAAGTGATAGTGATTGTAGAGAGGGTCCTCAACGAGCCGGAGGGCTTTCTTCCAGTGGGCTGACTGGAAATACTTGGCAATTTCCCGCTCTTCCCGGGGACCGACGGATTTGAAATCAAACTGCTTGAGGTAGTTTTCCATATAGTTCTTTCCCCAGGTCAGGACGTTCTTTCCTTCCTCGCCGAACTCCGTGGGATTGGAAGGCTCGATGATTACGTCCGGTCTGTATTTCCAGAACCAGTCCATGTGCGGCAGATAGAGAGAGCTTTCCGGGTCATGGGGGTGAACATTGTGCGCGGCAATTACGTCTTTGGTGCCGGGAGTGAGGATGTCTATTTTCCGGTCCAGTGCCATTCCCTTGCGTTCAAAATACCCCGTGAACAACTTGTCAATAGACTCCGGGGCTATTCTGTTCCAGACGAACATGTGAGTGTGATATAGCTCTTCTTCCTTCTGAGTTAAATGCCGTATATATTCCTGCCAGTGGTCGGATTTAAAGTAATCAACCACTCCCTTTACCAAATCGTTGCTCATAATCTGTCCTCCTCATTAATTTTTATTATTCTGTAACCGCACCTGATTCAGGTCTTGCGGACGAACTTCTGTACCGTTCTGGAGCCTTTATCGATTTTGGTCTGTGTCTTGGAGACCTCGCCGACGTAAATATCACCTCTTGAGTCCACCGCGAGGGCATGAGGCGCCGCGAACAGGGATGTCTCCTTATCTTCTCCCTGGCTGCCCCAGCGCGCCAGAAGCTTCCCTTCTATGGAAAACAGGCTCACCCTCTGGTTTAACTCGGAAACATAAACTACCTGTTCGCTATCAATTACCATATCGGTTGGCCGGCTGAGGTCAGTCCACTGGTCGAGAAATTTGCCTTCTTGGTCGAAGATTTGAATCCGGTAATTCTCCCGGTCAACAACCCATACCCTGTCCTGGCTATCGACCCAGACCGAGTGGGGCAGCCGAAACTGACCCGGCTCAGTACCCGGTTCACCCCAGGAGAGAAGCAGTTTGCCGTCAGGCGAGAATCTGTGTACCCGGGCGTTACCGTAACCGTCGGAAATGAAAATTTCACCGGCAGAAGACAGTGAGACCCCGGTCGGCCGATTAAAGGGTGGGCCACCTCGTTTTATCGTGGGCAAACAGGAGGTCAGCGTCGACCCCGGGGTATGAACAAACCCTGTATCTGACGGCTGGTCCTTGTTGCCCAGATGCATCAGCAGTTTCCCTTCCGGAGTGAACTTGGAGACGGTATGGTTTCCATCATCGGTGCAGTAGATGGAGCCGTCGGGGTCGATGTTACTGCCGTGGGCCCGCTGGAAGAAACCTTCCCCCCAGGAAGCAATGAAATTGCCCTCGCGGTCGAACACTATTACCGGGTGTTCGCTACGGTTCAGAACATATACCCGGTCTTCGGCATCAACCGCCAGGCCGCAGGCGTCGGCGAATGACCATCCTTCCGGGAGCTTCGCCCAGCCATCATCTAACTCATAAGTATATTTACCGGTGCCAAATGACATATTTACTCTCCTTTGACTTAACTGATAGTGACGCGCCTGTTAAAAGGCGTGCTATAAATCAATGTCTTAAAGCGGCTCAGCAGATACCGTCTGATGTCCGTTTTCCAGCCGCTCTACCACTTTAACGCCGGTGATTTCGCCGAGAACCGTTACCAGTCTGGTAGCGATTGGGCTTCCACCTTCCGCCAGGTGCCCACTATGGATTTTCCCATCCGGGTCGGCAAATAAACCATGTACATGGGCATCCATCTCGCCTTTATCCGTCTCGTAGATAATTCCCTCCAGGCTCATTAGCTGCAGGGGACCGGGTATAACTTTGCGCGGGCTACGTCCGGTGCCAGTTGTGGAATCTTTGCTGGCGATGACGGTTTCAACAGTCAACTGGTGCAGACTGCCCACCGTCGATAAAATTGCCGCGTAACGGATACCGTTTTCTTTGCAGGCTGTTTTCAGGCTCTCAAACAGGTCCTGGTTCGGGGGCAGAGTTATCGGCAATATCTTTCCCATTTTGCCACACAGGTTCTCTTTTCCGGTCGGTGACATATTTCCTCCTCATTATTTCTGTCTAATCGATTTTAGGAACAATCGCTTGCAAATGTCAAAATTTCTTGTTTGGACACACAATAGCTTTTTGCTTCAGTCAAATTAAGGGAGAAATATAAAATTGACACTCATCGATAAGAAAAATTATCATATATTGCGGATGTAATAACGATAGAAAAGGTGGGAAATATGCGATTCAAAGACAGAGTGACCATTGTCACCGGGAGTGCGCAGGGCATTGGCAAGGCTATTGCCCAGGGTTTTGCCGGAGAGGGGGCAGACGTAATACTGCTGGACAAAGCGGAAGAGGCGAAAAACACTGCCCGTGAAATAGAAGCCGGAGGCGGCAAAGCATCGGCGATGATATGTGATGCCACCAATGGTCAGGAAGTAAAAGACACGGTAAAGCAGATAATAGAGAAGTGGGGCAGAATAGATATCCTGGTAAATAATATCGGCTGGAACGAGAGCATATCTTTCCTGGAGTCTGATGAAGCGCTCTGGTATAAGTCCCTTGATATCAACCTGCTGGTTCCGATGCGCTTGTGCCATGCGGTACTGCCCCATATGATAAAACAAAAGTCTGGCAGAGTGGTTAATATATCGTCCATAGCCGGAAGGCAGCCACGACCCTATGCTTTAACTTACAGTGCGGCCAAGGCAGGGGTTATCGCCATAACCAGGTCGCTTGCCGTGGCTATGGCCCCTTATAACATAAGAGTCAACTGCGTTGCTCCGGCCATTATCGACACTCAATTGCTCAGGGAGCAGGCTCCGCCGGAACACCTGGGGCCCATAATGAAACAGAGCACACTGGGGCGACTGGGGCAACCGGAAGAAGTGGCGGCAGCGGTGCTTTTTATAGCTTCCGATGAAGCATCATATATCGTAGGCCAGACCCTGAACGCGGATGGAGGCAACTGCATGCTTTGACATGTTGACCTCGTATTGGCTAGAGAGTTACGCCACCGTCCACGTATAATATCTGACCGGTAACATAATCAGCCTCGTCGGAGGCGAGGAATATCGCTGCTCCCACGTAATCTTCAGGAGTTGCCACTCTGCCCTTCGGCGTCAATTTAAGGTGCGCTTCCAGTGCCTCGGGGTGCTCTTCTATGTAATATTTTCGGTTGATGTCGGTGATGGTCACACTTGGCGCGAGGGCATTGACATTGATGTTATACTTTGACCACTCCATAGCCAGCGCCCGGGTTAAATGGTTAATCGCCGCCTTTGATGTCGCGTAGACCGACCGTATAGGTTGCAACCGGTTGGACACATTGGAAGAAATATTAATGATTTTCCCCCCGTTGCCCCGCATCATTTCCCTGCCAACTATCTGGCAGCAGAAAAACGTGCCCCTCAAGTTGAGGTTCATGAGATTGTCCCATTCTTCCTCCAGCACGTCTTCCGCCGATTTCCTCAAGACAACGGCGGCGTTGTTAACCAGGATGTCTATTTTGCCGTAATCACCGATTACCCTGGAGACCATCTCCTTGATTGAAGAAGCACTGGTCACGTCAGCGGAAACCGCTGCCACCTTCAGACCTTCCTGCTCCAGAGAAGCGGCGGCTTTCTGCCCTTCAGCAGCGTTACGGTTGGTGATAACCACGGTTGCCCCGGCACTGGCAAGACCTTTTGTGATACCGAGACCGATGCCTCTATTGCCGCCGGTGACCACGGCGACCTTACCCGAAAGATCAAAATATTTCATTTCTTTACTCCTTTCCAAGTTGTTCCTCAAAATTACTTAGTAGCGGGGCGAATCCGCAAAGGCTTCGGTGTTTCATCTAATCCAGTCCCAGAATTTTTCTATTTAACTCCAGATTGGATTCACCTGCCGCGAAATCGTCAAACGCTTTTTTCGGCGTATCCATGAGTAAAGATTTGATGAAGGCGGCGCCTTCGCGCGCTCCCTGTACGGCATCTTTAATGCAGCACTCCCATTCCAGCACTGCCCAGGAACAGTAACCAACCTCGATAAGTTTGGTAAATATCTTTTTGAAATCCGTCTGTCCGTCACCAAGGCTTCGGAAACGGCCCGGTCGGTCTTTCCAGCTCTGAAAGCCGCCATAGACACCGCTTCTAGCGGTTGGATTTAGTTCCGCATCCTTGATGTGAAAGGCTTTGATATAACTGCCATAACAGTCTATATAGCCGGCATAATCAATGCACTGAAGAAGAAGGTGTGAAGGGTCGTAGAGTATGCTTACGCTCTGGTGATTCCCGGTGGCCGATAGAAATCGTTCGAACGTAACTCCATCGTGAACATCATCGGCGGGGTGGACTTCATAGGCTAAATAAATTCCGTATTCTGCGGCCAGGTCCAGAATGGGTTTCCACCTTGTTGCCAGTTCGTTGAAGGCGAGGTCGACCAACCCCTGGGGCCTGGGGGGCCATGGATAGATGTAATGCCAGAGTAAAGCGCCGCTCATCGTGGCGACAACGCTGAGCCCCAGGTTCCGGGAGGCCTCTATGCTTTTTTTCATCTGGGCAACGGCCCATTCAGTGCGTGCCTTGTCGTTGCCCCTTACAGCGGGGTCGGCAAAAGCATCAAACAGGACGCTGGCTGCCGGATGTACCGCGACAAGCTGACCGTAAAGGTGGGTTACTAATTCCGTTATCTCTAAGCCGTTGCATCTGGCTTTAAGTTCGTCACAGTAGTCTTTGGATTCCGCAGCCTTGTCAATGTCTATTAATCTTTTATCCCAGGCCGGAATCTGCACGCCGAGATAGCCTAAAGATTTCGCCCAGGCGGTAATATTTTCCAGGGTGTTAAAGGGAGCTTCATCGCTTAAGAACTGCGATAGAAAGATTGCGGGGCCTTGAATTTGAGACATGTATACCTCCGTTCAACCGTGATATTCCTTCCGTACAGGCATAATATTAAACAGGATACAGGTTATTCAATAACCCTTTCTACCTGATGAGGAAATGGTACAGCCAAAGTTATTGTACCACGAAGGACATACTTTGTTGACAGTAAGGGTTGAAAGATAATTACCAGGACGCGGTTTATCAGGCGAGCAAAACGGTATCCTGGTAGCCTGGGGCCTGTGTTCGCCACCCAGTCTGCTCACTGAGAAATGAAGCAAAGGCGAGAGCAGTCTTTTGCTCACCGTGGGTGGCGAAGACGCAGCGAGGTGGTGTACGCATGTCAGATAGCCAGGCCAACAGACCTTCGCGGTCGGCATGAGCGGAAAATCCGTCTATCTTGTCGATACGCGCCCGTACCGGATAGGTCTGCCCGAATAGTCGGACCTCTCTAATTCCGTCCAGAAGTAGTCTGCCCAGCGTTCCCTCCGCCTGATAGCCTATGAACAGGACGGTGTTTTCAGGTCGAGAGATGTTATTCACCAGATGGTGTTTTATACGGCCACCTGTCACCATGCCGCTGCCGGCTATTATGACGGCGCTCCCCTTTATAAAGTTGATTGCCTTGGATTCATCCGCAGTTTGCACCATCTTCAGGTTGTCAAAACCAAAAGGGGAATTCCCCTGGCGTAAGTGCTGCATCATCTCGCTGTCGAAAAGTTCAGCATGGCGCTTGAAGACCTCGGTGATGCGTATTGCCATGGGACTGTCCAGGAAAATGGTTACCGGCGGGATTTCGTCACGCAGGAAGAGGTCGTTCAAATGATAGAGTAGCTCCTGGCTGCGTTCCAGCGCGAAGCTGGGCACAATGATGTTGCCACCTGCCTTTATGGTCTCGTTGATGCAGTCACGCAGCTGTCCCTGAATGTCAATATTCCTGTGTTCGGCATGGGTGCGGTTGCCATACGTTGTCTCGATGACCACGTAATCCGCCTCGTGAAAAATGGCGGGGTCATTTATAATAGGACGGTCCGGTTCGCCAACATCACCGGAGAAAAGAATACGGCGCTTCTCGCCGTCCATGGTTATATTAATGGCAATTGTCGCCGAACCGAGCACGTGGCCGGCATCGTAAAAGCATCCATCAACGCCGTCTTTCACCCTGATACAGTTATCATATTCTACGGCGGCGAAATGGGGTACAACCGCTTCCGCGTCGCGGGTCGTATATAGCGGCACCTCCGGATACGGCCCACGGCGCCCCTCGCGCCGGTGGCGCTTCGCCTTGTAGGCCGCGTCTTCTTCCTGCAGGTGTGCGGAGTCAAGCAGTATAATTTGGGCTATCTCAGCCGTTGCCTGCGTACAGAATATCTTGCCCCGGTAGCCATCACGCACCAGCTTGGGCAACAGGCCGCAGTGGTCCAGGTGGGCATGAGTCAGAAAGACAGCATCGATTTCATCAGGTCGGAAAGCAAACGGATTCCAGTTCCGGTCCTGATATTTGCGCTCCTGGTACAGCCCGCAGTCAACCAGCACGCGGG
>CBFDCY010000049.1:0-7670 GCA_965603425.1 uncultured Dehalococcoidia bacterium
GATGACACAAAGGGGCATACACTGGTTGCTGCCTCAAGCCTTGACCCGGATACCAAAGCTCAGATGGATGGCAAATCGAAATCAGGCCAGGCGGGAATAGTCGGCACTGCGATTGCAAAAAGAGCTTTGAGCCAAGGCATTAATGAGATCGCCTTCGACCGGGGTGGCTACAAGTATCACGGCAGGGTCAAAGCCCTGGCTGAGGCAGCCCGGCAAGGTGGCCTGAAATTTTAAAGGAATATTGAAATGGCCGAACAATATCAACAAATGATTAGCCGAATAGACGCTGCCGACCTGGCTCTGAATGACCGTCTCATGTATATCAACCGTGTGGCCAAGGTAATGAAAGGAGGAAAACGCCTCCGCTTCAGCGCACTTGTGGTCACCGGCGATGGCAACGGTCACGTTGGGCTGGGAATCGGCAAAGCCAATGAGGTACCAGCCGCAATAAACAAGGGCGGGGTCGCCGCCAAGAAAAACCTGATAAAGGTTCCTATGACCGGTGGCACCATACCGCATGAAATTCTCGCTGAGTTCGGTGCCGCCAAAGTACTGCTCAAACCGGCCAATCCGGGCACCGGCGTGATTGCCGGCGGGAGCGTTCGTGCCGTACTCGAAGCCTGCGGTGTCAGAGATATTCTGACCAAGTCTCTGGGCAGCGACAACCATATCAACGTGGCCAAGGCAACCATGCTCGGCCTCAGCCAGCTCAAAGACCCGAAGGAAGAGGTTGCCCAACGCAAGGCAACAGTCCCTGAAGAGGAGGCGGAATCAGGTGGCTAAACTGCGCATTACCTGGATAAAAAGCAGCATTGGCTATAATGAATCGCAGAAACGCACGCTGGACACGCTCGGTTTTCACCGGCTGCACCAGAGCGTCATTCATGACGACTCTATGTCCCTGCGGGGTATGGTTAATAAAGTAAGACATCTCGTCAAGGTGGAGGAAGCAAGTGAGGCAAAATGACATCGCACCACCACCATCTTCCAAGAAAGAGCGGAAGAGGGTGGGACGTGGTAATGCCAGTGGCCACGGCACCTATGCCGGGCGCGGCCTGAACGGCCAGAAGTCCCGCAGTGGTAACAAGATGCGGCCGGGCTTCGAGGGCGGTCAGCTGCCCTTGATAAAACGCCTGCCCCGTAAGCGCGGCTTTGTCAACATTTTCCGCAAGGAATACAGCATTGTTAATGTAGCCCAGCTGAATATGTTCGCTGAGGGCAGTGAGGTCACGCCCGAGAAACTTCACGCTGCTGGCCTGGTAAAAACGTTAAAGCATCCGGTTAAAATTCTGGCCAATGGAGAGGTCGGTCACGCGGTTACCGTCAAGGCAAACAAGTTTTCCACGGCTGCGAAAGCCAAGATAGAGGCTGCTGGCGGTAAAGTCGAGGAGGTGGACCATGCGGGCCAGGCCAAGTAAGCCGCGCCTCGTCCAGGCCATGATGGACGCCTTCAGCCTGCCGGACCTGAGGCGCCGCATCATTATCACCGTGAGTATCCTGGTCATATTCCGCTTTATCGCTCATGTGCCCATACCAGGAGTGAACCAGACTGCTTTGCAGGCGCTTTTTGAACGCAATGCCCTGCTCGGCATGCTGGACATGTTCAGCGGCGGCGCCATGAGGCAGTTCAGTATAGCCGCAATGGGCGTCTATCCCTACATTACCGCATCCATTATCATGATGCTTCTGGTGCCGGTGATACCACGACTTCAAGCCCTCTCACGAGAAGGTGAATCCGGGAGAAATAAGATAAATCTCATTACCCACTGGCTGGTGGTGCCTCTGGCCTCCGTTCAGGGCTACGGGCAACTCATCTACCTGCAACGTGAAGGAGTGCTATCCAGCGCGGAACCTCTGGCAATGACGACGATGGTGCTGTCCATGGTGGCCGGCACCCTGTTCCTGGTATGGCTCGGTGAACTGATTACGGAATACGGCATCGGCAACGGTATATCCATAATTATTTTCGGTGGCATTGTATCCCAGCTGCCACAAATGGTCGGGCAGGGCTTCCTGGCCAGGGATAATTTTGCTGGCCTGACTGTCTATGTGCTTATGGTAGTCCTAACCATCATGGTTATCGTCATCTTTACCGAGGCACACCGCCGCATTCCGGTACAGTACGCCAAGAGCGTATTCCGTAGCGGGCGCATGTACCGTCATTCCGGGACCACCCATATTCCGCTCCGGGTAAACGCGGCCGGCATGATTCCGCTCATCTTTGCCATGTCGATTGTCCTGTTTCCGGGAATCGTGGCCAGCTACTTTGCCAACCCGAATGACCCCAACTTTGCCGACTGGGTCATGAAGCTTTTTAATCCCAATGCCGCCCTGCCCATGGGGCTGTTCTACTGGGGAGTTTACTTCGCGATGGCGGTAGGCTTCGCGTTCTTCTACACCATGGTGATTTACCAGCAACAGGACCTGCCCGGCGTCCTGCAACGGCAGGGGGGGTTTATTCCCGGCATCCGACCGGGCAAAAACACCCAGAGCTACCTCCAAGGTGTCATCAACCGCATTACCTGGGGCGGGGCTCTGTTCCTTGCCTGCATAGCGGTCATGCCTTTTGTGGCCCGGCATATAAGCAATATCCAGGTCATACAGCTCTCCAGCCTCGGACTGCTCATTATGGTGGGCGTGGTACTGGACACAATGAAACAGCTGGAAGCGCAACTTGTGATGCGCAAATACGAAGGCTTTATCAGGTAGGGGTAAAAGTTGTATAATGTAGTTTTTGTGGGAGCACCCGGGGCCGGCAAGGGAACGCAGGCCTCGATGGTTGCCCAAAAATTGAATATGGTTCATATTTCGTCCGGCGACCTCTTCCGGCAGGCACTGGAACAGAGAACGGAACTGGGGAAGCAGGTGAAGGCCTATATGGAAAAAGGGGCACTGGTTCCCGACGAGATAACCATACAGATGGTCATGGAACGGCTGTCCGCTACCGATGGCGAAAACGGGGTCATTCTGGATGGCTTCCCCCGCAACCTGCCACAGGCGGAAGCACTGGGCGGCGCTGTAGGCGAGCAGGGAAAAGCAATTGATAAAGTTATCTATATAAAGGTACCAGAAGAGGAACTGATTAAACGATTGAGCGGCCGCTGGCTCTGCCGACAGTGCCAGGCGGTGTACAATACGGTCAATTCCCCTCCCAGAATTGAGGGTAAATGCGATAAATGCGGGGGTGAGCTTTACCAGCGCCCCGATGATAAACCGGAAACGGTAAAAAAAAGACTCGACGTATATTTTGCCGAGACGGCACCGCTCATTGATTACTACCGCCGTCAGGGCACACTGATGACAGTTGAAGGAGAAGGCAGCGTGGAAGAGGTGACACGAAGAATCGTGGCCACCCTTCCCGCAGAGAAACTGGTCACTCGATGACGATTATCATTAAAACTGAAGACGAAATCGCGGCCATGCGCCAGGCTGGCAGAATCGTCGCGATGATATTAAAAACAATGGTGGAGCAAATCAGACCGGGAATGGAAACGGAAGAACTGGATACCATAGCCGCCAGAGAGCTGGAAAAACGGGGTGCCAAATCATCATTCAAGGGCTACCACGGCTTTCCGGCCAACCTCTGCGTCTCCATAAACGAAGAGATAGTGCACGGCATACCGGGAAAGCGGGTGCTGCGCGAGGGCGACATTATATCCCTTGACTTCGGTGCCATTTTCGACGGCTTTCAGGGTGATGCCGCGGTAACAGTCGGTGTGGGTAAGATAAGTGGAGAAGCTAAAGAGCTTATTGATGTCACCAGAGGTGCTCTAGAGGCGGGGATAAAAGCCGCTTACGCCGGAGCCAGGCTCGGTGATGTCTCATACGCAATCCAAGATTATGTCGAGCATCAGAGAAAGGGTTACAAGGTAGTTCGGGAGTATACGGGTCATGGCATCGGCCGCGATATGCATGAAGAGCCGCAGATACCCAATTTCGGCCTGCCTGGCTCAGGGCCGGTACTGAAAAAGGGAACGGCACTTGCCCTCGAACCGATGGTGAATGCCGGCGACTGGCGCACCCGCGTTGGTGACGACCAGTGGACCGTTTACACATATGATAATAGTCTTTCAGCACACTTTGAACATACCATCGCCATTACTGACGGCGAACCGGAGGTTCTTACCAAATAAGTACATGTCTAAGAAAGAGACGATTGAGGTAGAAGGAACGGTATTGGAAGCGCTACCGAATGCGATGTTTCGCGTTGAGCTGGCGAATGGGCACGCTGTGCTGGCCCATATCTCCGGCAAGATACGAATGCACTACATCCGGGTTCTGCCCGGCGACAAGGTGCTGGTAGAGCTGTCGCCATACGACCTCGGTCGTGGCCGGATAGTCTATCGGTTTAAGTAAGGTTAGGGATATAATATCATGAAAGTTAAAGCATCAGCGAAAGTACGCTGTGACAAGTGCAAGGTGGTGAAACGACACGGAGTGGTCAGAGTCATCTGCTCCAACCCGAAGCACAAGCAGCGCCAGGGATAAGGAGGCAGTAGCATGGCACGAATTGCCGGAGTTGACATACCAAGAGACAAGCACACCTGGATATCCCTGCAGTATATTTACGGCATTGGCCCTCACCTGAGCCGCAGGATTCTGAGCCAGCTCAACGTCAATCCGGATACCAAGGTAAGCGAGCTTACTGAAGATGAGGTCAATCGCCTCCGCGAGGTTATTGACAAGCAATACAGAGTAGAGGGTGAACTCAGGCGCGAAGTTCAGATGAACATCAAGCGCCTCATCGAAATCGGCAGCTACCGCGGCAGCCGGCACCGCCGTAACCTGCCGGCGAGGGGACAGCGTACCCGAACCAATGCCCGCGCCCAGCGTGGTGAACGCAGGACAGTGGCCGGCAGGGGCCAGCGAAGAGGCATGGCTAAGAAGTAATAAGTAAGGAGCATCCTATATGGCACAGAAGAAGCGAGGAGCCAGAACAAGGCGGCGAGAACGTAAGAATATCCCGGCAGGAAGAGCCTATATCCAATCTACGTTCAATAATACTATCGTTACCCTTACCGACCCCCAGGGCAACGTAATTGCGTGGGGAAGCTCCGGCACTTCCGGTTTCAAGGGCTCCCGCAAGGGTACTCCCTACGCCGCTCAGATGGCAGCTCGTGAGGCAGTACGTAAAGCCATGATGCACGGCCTGCGCCAGGTTGAAGTCTACGTGAAAGGCCCGGGCAGCGGTCGCGAGGCAGCTATCCGCTCCCTGCAGAGTTCAGGGCTGTATATTACGGGCATCAAAGATGTTACTCCCATCCCCCATAACGGCTGCCGCCCACCTAAAAGACGACGAGTGTAGAAGAGAGGAAAAATGGCAAGATACGTTGGCGCAGTATGTCGAATGTGCCGCCGCAGCGGCGAAAAGCTCTTCCTGAAAGGCGACCGGTGCTTCACACCCAAGTGCAGCATAGATAAGCGACCCAAGCCCCCGGGAATGCAGCCCCGCAGGCGACCGAGAATATCCGACCGCGGCATGCAGCTCCGCGAGAAACAGAAAGCACGCTACAGCTATGGCATGCTGGAGAGACAGTTCCGGAAAACATTTACCGAGGCGGAGAGACAGGCAGGAGTAACCGGCGATAATCTGCTCATCCTGCTGGAGAGACGACTGGACAACATCGTATATCGCCTCGGCTTCTCTGACTCACGCAACCAGGCACGCCAGCTGGTACGCCATGGTCACATTATGCTCAATGACCGCCGGACGGATGTACCTTCGGCACTGGTCAAAGAAGGAGATACCATTGGCTGGCGGAAAGAAAGCGCCAAATCGGAATACTACAAACAGCTTACGCAAACGATTGAAGCCAAGACGGTGCCGGACTGGTTGAGTCTGGATAAGAAAAACCTGGTGGGGCAGATGGTTTCCCTGCCTACACCGGAAGGTATAGAGGCCCCGTTTAACGGCAAGACTATAGTGGAACACTACTCGCGATAAAGAGCAAGGAGGTAGAGACTTTTGTCTCGTCTAATTATACCGAAAATCGATTGTGTAGAGAGTGGGGAAAACTTCGGCCGGTTCACCGCCGAGCCGATGGAACGCGGCTTCGGTGTCACACTTGGCAATGCCCTGCGTCGGGTACTGCTGGGCTATCTCCCCGGTGCGGCGGTAACGCAAGTCAGGATTGAAGGCATCAGTCATGAATTTACCACCATTCCTCACGCCAAAGAAGATGTCACCGATTTTTTACTCAACGTAAAGGCGATACGGATAAAGCCGCTTTCCGGCCAGCCTGGAAAACTGGTCCTGGATACGCAGGGCGAGGGACAGGTTAGCGCCGCCGATATCAAGCCATCAACCGACTTTGAAATTACCAACCCGGAGCTTAATCTGGTCACACTTGGTTCGCCAGAAGCCAAGCTTTATGTGGAGTTTGACATTGAACTTGGCGAGGGCTATCGAACCGCCGAGTCAAATGATGCCATGCCGGTGGGAACAATACCTGTTGATGCCATCTTCTCCCCAACACGCAAGGTTAACTTCTCCATTAAGCCAGTTCACGCGGGGCGCGAGACCAGCCACGAGCGTCTGATTCTGGAAGTATGGACCGATGGCACGACAACTCCCGTTGACGCCATCAGCCGCGCTGCCGGCATCCTGACCGAGCAGCTTAACCCATTCGCTGAGTACGTCAAGGTGTCTCAGCTGAAAGCTGAAGAGCAACTCATCCGCCTCTCAATACCCGATGAGAAATATAATATGCCTGTGGAGCAGCTGGACCTCTCGGTGCGTACGATGAATTGCCTCAGGCGAGGCGGCGTTGCCACGGTCGGTGAACTCATCAGTAAAAAACCAAAGGACCTTCTTCAGCTGCGCAATTTCGGGCAGAAATCGTTTCATGAGATAGAGGATAAATTGAACGAACTGGGGCTGTCCCTCTCGCAGCAGGCTGGAATCATAGAAGAACTGGCGGCAGAGGAAGCGTCATCGGAAGAGACGGACACGACAACAGACATAGCAGAAGAAGACGAACCGCAATCCGGAGAAGCAGAAGATGAGGCATAACGTAGCTGGGAAAAAACTGGGCAGGACAACCAGTCACCGCAGGGCATTGTACCGCAATCTCGTGACCGACCTGCTCAGATACGAGAAAATCATTACTACCGAGACCAAGGCGAAGGAAGTACGCGGACTTGCCGAAAAGATGATTACCCTGGGCAAGAAAAGCAGCCTGAGTTCATTTCGCCAGGCACTGACATTCATCTATGATAAGAATGTGGCGGACAAGGTTTTTTCCGAACTGGCCACACGATACGCCGAGCGACCCGGTGGTTACACCCGCATTGTCAAACTGGGCCCCAGACTTGGTGACGGAGCACCCATGGTGCAGCTTTCACTGGTCGTGTAACCACCGTAACTATTATGACAATAAGGGGTTGTCAGCTTGGCAGAGCGCACCAAGATGGTACTGATTATGGAATATGACGGCACAAATTACTACGGCTTTCAGCTGCAGGCCAGCCAGCCCACCGTTCAGGGCGAGGTTGAGTCGGCTTTGCTGAAGCTGACCGGGGAAAAAGTCCGTGTGCTGGCCGCCAGCCGCACCGACACCGGCGTACATGCCCGGGAGCAGGTGGTTAGCCTCCGCACGGCGTCATCGCTGCCGGAACGTAAGTTCATTGGTGGCTTGAATCACTATCTGCCTGACGATATCGCCGTGAGC
>CBFDCY010000050.1:0-7516 GCA_965603425.1 uncultured Dehalococcoidia bacterium
AGGTGGTGATAATCTTGGTATGGTAGCACTGGGCAATGTCAGGCAGGGATTCCATAATACACTGGACATCCACCACCATGGCATCCACCGCTCCGGTAACCAGCGCCAGCTCTTGTTGCAGGAAGTTGCCGGCCAGAGGCACTCCGTGACGCATCAGTATCTCGTTGGCCGTACAACACATGCCGGCCAGATTGATTCCTTTGGCGCCTTTGGACTTGGCCAGCTCTACTGTTTCCGGCTCTTGAGCGGCGGCGACAATCATCTCGGAGAGCAGCGGTTCGTGCCCGTGAATGACCAGGTTTACCTCATCTTCCTTGAACACCCCAAGGTTTACCTGACTCAGAACGGGAGACGGGGTGCCGAAGAGGATATCCTGCAGCTCGGTGGCAATCATGCTGCCGCCCCAGCCGTCAGCGATGGAAGCCCTGACCCCCTGTTTCAGCAGGTTTTGGTAGTCCTGGTCAACCCCGATATGAGTTCGGTGCATTATCTCCACGATTTCTCTATCAATACCCCGGGGAGCAACTCCCTGCTGTCGCCACAGTTCCTGGCGCTTCAGTGGCGCTCTCTTCAGGAACAGGACTTCACCCTCCTGCCTTCCGAACTCGGCCAGCGCTTTCTCACCGATGTCAACGGCTATTTCATTGTTACTGCGGTCTCCAATCTCGATGCCCCATTCCAGGGCCAGTGCCAGCAGTTTCTGCTCATCTCTGATGAGATAGCCAGGGGCTTCTCCCTTGGCGACCGCTAAGAAGAGTTCAGCTACCCCTCGCCCATGGTCGGAGTGGGCCGCCGCCCCGCCGGCTACCATCCGGATGAAATTACGGGCGGCGATAGTTTCACTGGTAGCCCCGCAGATGCCCCGCCGCTTCTGCTTTTCTTCGGGCGTTTCTTCTTTGCCTTTGGGTAACGGCACCCGGCAGGGTCCCATGCCGCAGTTTTTACAACAACTGCCCACGGCGCCGATGGGGCAGGGCTTCATCTGCGCGGCTCTATCGAAAGCAAGGTTAACCTGGTCGACGCTGGCTTTATCGATTAGCTCAAGACTGGCTTTATCGATACTCTTTTTGGTCTTTTCCACTTCTTCAGCCATTATACTCTCCTCACAATCCTTGATTTATCTTAGCCGGCGGTCAATTCAGCCATCATGTCATTGACAAGTTTGATTGACTCGGGGTGCCTCATAATCAATACGTCCCCGCCTGCCAGAAGCAAACACATGGCAGACATGGCCTCAAACAAAATGCCCCTCTTTTTATCGTCTCCCATCTTGGGGTCATTATCCTCCGATGCTTTGGCTTCCTTTATCTTCCAGACCTCGCTGGCGATATTGCAGATAATGGGAAACTGGAGCTTGTCATCCTGCTGGGTCAGCGCGGCCATTCTCATCCGTTCCATGACGGAATATGCGTACTCAATGCCGTAGCCGATACCGCTGACGGTGGGGTCCATAATAATCAAGTCGTCGGAGACCCCGAGGGTGCCCAGCAGAATATTGAGCTGTTTGGCCAGGTTGATATCAATCGGCGATGAAGACACCACGGTGTGCTGATAGCCAATGGCGGCGGCCCCGAGCTGCTTGTGGTCGCCCTCTTCAACCGGGCCGATTATCAGATTTTTCCCGTGACAGACTTCGGAAATCTTACGGAAAACTTCAACGTCTTTATCATGGTTGGCGGTGCCCCACACGATAAGCGGCACATCAATGGCGTCAGCGACTTTCTTTACGACTTCGGTCGCCTCATCGGCACCGCGGTCAAGGCCATTGGGGTCAGTGCTGGCCAGACGCAAACATATCATCTCTGCCCCGTAATCGTCGATGCACTTTTTCGCCCACGCGGCAGGGTCGTCGGTGACGCCGGCGAAGGGCTCCAGAGATGCTTCTGGCCATTCCTCGGGAGGTGAGTCATAGACCTCCATGGCGATTCTGGGCAGGCGCGGCATATCGCCTTCAAAAAGATAAAACGGGTAGCAGCTCTCTCCGCCAACGATGACGGCTTTATCACCCGTGCCCAGCTTGATTTCTTTAATCTTACCGCTGTAGGTGGTTTTTGGTATCTCAAATGCCATTTCTGCCTCCTTTTCCTAAGCCGGAGTCTTTCTCTTTTCGCTGCCGAACCAGTCTTCTCCGTACCAGTAACGTTCCGCAGTGCTCAGATATTTAAGTTTTTCAGAGCGCTCTCCCAGTTTCTGCCGCCACTTCCCCATCTCTTCACCCTCGGGCTTACCTTTTTCATAGGTTTCCCCGAGCACTTCCACCTTGTCGCGATTTGGTGCGCTCTTTTCTTCAATCTTATATTCTTCCATAATTGCCTCCTTCTAAGCCAGTCCTGCGGCCAGCCTGGCTGCTCTTACCGTGTTCACCATAAGCATGGTTATGGTCATCGGCCCGACGCCGCCGGGTACCGGCGTGATGGCGCTGGCCTTCTCTTTTACACCCTCAAAGTCAACGTCGCCAACCAAAATGCGCTTGCCCTCTGCCGTTGTACCGACCTGGTTCACACCGACGTCAATCACCACCGCTCCTTCCTTGACCATATCGGCGGTGACGGCTTTGGGTCGGCCGGCGGCTACTATCAGTATATCAGCCCTGCGGGTGTGAAAGGAAATATCGCGGGTACCGGTATGGCAGATGGTGACGGTGGCATTGGCCCCCGCTCTTTTCTGCAGCAGGATATTGACAATCGGCTTGCCGACGATATTACTTCTGCCAACGACGACGACCTCGGCACCTTCCACCTGCACTCCAGTTCTGATTAAGAGCTGCTGGATGCCGTGGGGAGTGCAGGGCAAATAGTCAGGTTCCCCTATCATTAATTTTCCCACATTTACCGGATGAAATCCATCCACGTCCTTTTTGGGATTTATGGCGAAGAGGACTTCCGTTTCATCGAGGTGTTTGGGGAGGGGGAGCTGCACCAGAATGCCGTGTATCTTGGGGTCTTTGTTCAGACGGTCAACGAGCGCCAGTAATTCATCCTGAGTGGTCTCCTCCGGCAGGTCGTGGCGTTCCGAGTAGATGCCCAGTTCAATTGAGGTTTTTTCCTTCCCCCCCACATAGGATTGTGAGGCGGGGTCGGCACCGACCAGCACGGTAACCAGGCCCGGTACCAGGTTGTGCTTTTCTTTGAGCCCGGCAATCTCCTGCTTCAACTCCTCGCGGATTTGCTTGGCTATTTCCGTCCCGCTGATAATCTTTGCTGTCATTGGATACTCCTCTATTGCGTCATTGTCGCCTGGGATTTATTCTGTAGCAGTTTGGCCATCAGGGTGTCAACCACATTCGTCGCCCTGCAGTCGGGCAGATCGAGAAGCGGTTTCATCGCCATGTCAGATTCCCCCACGGTATTGTCCAGGGGGATAATGGCGGCTGGTTCAATTCCCAGTCTGGCCAGTTCCTCTTCTACGTGCGGGTCTATACTGTCAGGTACCATATTAATAATAACTGACTGCCTTTTCACCATCAGTTTGAGTTCATCAACCAGTTCTTTGACGCGGGCGATGGTGCGGACGCCTTTCACCGAGTGGTTGGAGACGAGCAGCAGCTCATCGATGTTCTGTGTGGTGCGGCGGCTAAGGTGCTCCATCCCCGCTTCGTTATCCAGAACAATGTACCGGTAGTTGCCGGTCATGCTGTCCATGAATTTGCGCAGCAGCAGGTTGGGGTAGCAGTAGCAGTCTGGGCCTTCACCTCTGCCCATCGTTACCAGGTCGAGCCCCTTGCTCTCAACCATAGCGCCATTGAGCTTGATTTCCAGGTACGCTTCCTTGGTCATACCCGGCGGGATATTGATTTTCTCCTCATTAAAGGTGGCAATGATGGCGCCGATGGTCTGCATGACGTTCAGTCCCAAGCTCTCACCCAGATTGGCATTGGCATCGGCATCCACGGCCAGAATCGGCTCCAAGCCATTCTTTTTAAGGTAGCGGACGACCAGGCTGGCTACGGAGGTCTTGCCACTGCCGCCTTTACCGGCAACTGCAATATTATAGCTCAAACTTTAATCCTCTCTTTTTGGTTGTTATTCGACCCGCCGGCCAGCCTCTTGCTTACCGCAGGAAATTCCTCAGCGTTGGTGTGCGGCAGGAAAAGCGCGGCCACGTAATTGTTCATAAATTCCACGTTCTCGCTCAGCTCTAAATTGGTCATCATCTGCGCCACTCTGCGGGCATCGTCAAGCAGGTCCGTGGAGAAAGATGTCAGCCTGGCGCCCAGCAACGATCCGTTGCCGATAAATATAAACTTGTCCTCCGGCAGTTCCGGCAGCAAACCGATGGTGATGGCCCTTCTAATATCTATATTGCTGCCAAAGGCGCCGGCGATTATCACCTGTTCGAAGTTGCAGCCCTCAGAGCCCACGCTTTTGCACAATGTCTGGCAGCCGGCATACATGGCGGCCTTGGCACGCATCAGATTATCAATATCCACCTCGGTAATCACGATATCACTGCCGGTCTGCGTCTCTGATGCCCGGGCCAGAACATACTCGTAGCCATCGGTGCCCGGTCTGACCCGCTTGGTAGGCAGGTCACGGTTGTATTTGCCGTTCTGCCCGATGACGCCGTTCTCCAGCAGCTCGGCGACCGTATTTATCAGACCCGAGCCGCAGATGCCTTTCGGTTTGGCGTTGCCGATGGTGCCGATTTCCGGTTCGAAGTCGGAACGATTGATTTTAACATCTTCTATGGCACCCTCGGCGGCAATGATGCCGTGCTTGATACCGCCGCCTTCAAATGCGGGACCTGCGGAGCACGAGGCGGTGACCATCCAGTCTGAGTTGCCAATGACGATTTCCCCGTTGGTTCCGATGTCCATGAAGAAGGTCAATGCCTTTCTCTGGTGCACGCCAGCACCGACGATGCCGGAGACAATATCCCCGCCCACGTAGCTGGCCACCGCCGGGAAGGTGAAGAGATGGGCGTGGTCGCCGACTTCTATCCCCAGCGAGCTTGCCGGCACGGGGGGAAAAAAGTTAGCTACAGGGGTGTAGGGTGTTAACCTGATGTGCCGTGGGTTGAAGCCGAGCAGTATCTGGGTCATGACGGTATTGCCGGCAGCCATGATATGGCTGATGCGTCCTGCGTCAACTTTGCTCCGGGCCTGCAGTTCCCCGATGATGCCATTAATGGTAGCGACAATTGTTTGCTGCAGCTTCTTCAGGCCACCTGGTTTCTGGCAGTAGGCGATTCGGGTGATAACGTCTTCCCCGTAGCTTATCTGCCCGTTGTAGGCCATGCTTTCGGCAACAACCCGGCCACGGTTTAAATCAAGCAGCTGCCCGCAGACGGTGGTGGTGCCGATGTCAAAGGCCAGCGAGTAGTGTTTATCTCTCGTGTCGCCGGGCTCGATATCTATCACTATCGGCCGGCGTCTGTCTCCGGCCCTCGGTTTTGCCGCCGTAACCAGCGTCGTTACCGTGGTTTTCCAGTTGCCGTCACGCAGGGTATTGGCCAGCTTTTGCACCACGTTAAAATCAATGGACAGGTTGCTCAGATGGTAACGCTGCCTGAGACCCCTGAGCAGCCGGGAAAGGTCGCTGGTGTTGTCATCCAGCGTGGGTGGTGGCAGCTCCACGAAATACTTGCTCAAAGGGGGCACAAACCGCCAGCCGGTGGCGATGATTTCAGAAACCCGCTTCTGCTCCTGGGCCAGGACTGCTTTTTCCAGCCTTGACTCGACCGGAATGTATACGGATAAATCGGAGAGAACCCGCGTCTGGCAGGCCTGCCTGATTCCTTTGCTGAATTCCTCGTCGGTGATTTTGTCAGTTCGGGCGGTCTCTACATCGCCTTTTTCAATCTGTACTTTGCACGTGCCGCAGGTGCCCGCACCGCCACAGGAAGCGTAAATGCGCACCCCGGCGGCAATGGCTGCCTGCAGGAGGTTCTCTCCCTGGTCAACCACAATTTCTACATTGTCCGGGTTGAAGTGGACCTTAAAT
This sequence comes from uncultured Dehalococcoidia bacterium, assembly GCA_965603425.1. Lineage (GTDB taxonomy): Bacteria > Chloroflexota > Dehalococcoidia > Dehalococcoidales > RBG-16-60-22 > E44-bin89. Next base: position 5,943 of record CBFDCY010000050.1, read on the forward strand.
TTGTTCTTTCCTGCTGTTCTGGTCATCTACATTATTATAATAGTTAATTATTTAAAAGAGTCCCTGTACTTTGCCCGTATTGACGTCGACATCAACCCTGCGGAAAGCCGGGTCGGAGCTGGTGCCGGGCATCAGGCTGATGGTGCCGGCGCAGGGGCAGAGGAATTTGGCTCCCGAGTAAATAAGAATGTCGCGGATGGGCAGTATCCAGTCCTTGGGGACTCCCTTTAGCGCTGGCTCATGGGTGAGGGATAGGTGTGTCTTCACCATCATCGTGGCGTATTCGTCAAATTTAGTGTCGGACTCAAATTGTTTGGCCTTTGCCTCAGCATCCGGTGTCCAGGAAACGCCAGCGGCACCGTAGACCACCTTGGCGATATTTTCCACGCGCTCCCTCAGCTTCATTTCCATGGGGTAGAGGAACTGGAAGTCATTCTGTTCCTCGCAGGCATCTATTACGGCATCGGCAAGCTCCAGAGCACCGTCACCGCCGTTTGCCCAGTGTGAGGAGACGGCGCAGCGCGCCCCGGCATCCTCGGCGGCCTTCTTCACCACGGCTACCTCTTCCTTGGTGTCGGTGTGGAAAGAGTTGATGCAGACCACCGGGTTGATGCCGGACTTGCGGATGACGCCGATGAGGTGCAGCATATTGGGCAGCCCTTTCTCCACGAGCGATACGTTTTCCCTGGTGTATTCGTCCGGAAGGGGAAGCCCGGCCACTACCTTGGGGCCGCCGCCGTGCATCTTCAGCGCGCGGATGGTGGTGGTGAGCACGGATACGTGTGGTTTGAGTCCGCTGTAGCGGCATTTTACGTTCCAGAATTTCTCAAAGCCGATATCGGCGGCGAAGCCGCTCTCGGTGACGTGATAGTCAAACATCTTGAGGCCGATGCGGTCGCCGATGATGGAGGACTGCCCTACGGCGATATTGGCAAAGGGACCAGCGTGAACCATTACCGGCTGATACTCCGCCGAGGAGCAGAGGGTGGGGTTAATGGTGTTGCGCATCCAGGCGGTCATAGCACCGCCCACCTCTAAATCGCCGGTGGTAACCGGATTGCCTTTTTTATCATAGGCGACGGTGATATCATCCATTCTTTTGCGCAGGTCAGCGAGGTCTCTGACGATAGATAGCATGGCCATCAGTTCGGAACTCACGGCGATGCCGAACCTGGACTGCATGGTGTAGCCGTCCATGCGACCGCCCAGGCCGATGATGATGTTGCGCAGGCTCTGCGCGCAGAAGTCAATAATCCAACCCATCTCCACCCTGGTGGGGTCAATATCCAGCCGGCGCATCTTGGTCAGCCGTGCCAGCTGCTCATCATCATAATTGCGCTCGTGCTGCATCCTGGCGGTGAGAGCTATCATTGCCAGGTTATGGGCGTTGATGATGTCATTGATATCGCCGGTGAGGCCCATGGAGAACTCGGTCATGGGGATGAGCAGCGCGTTGCCACCGCCGGCCGCGGTGCCCTTGATGTTCATTGTTGGGCCGCCGGAGGGCTGCCGGAGACATCCACCGACATTCTTACCTTTCTTGCCCAGACCTTCTACCAGTCCCAGGGAGGTGG
>CBFDCY010000051.1:0-7308 GCA_965603425.1 uncultured Dehalococcoidia bacterium
ATCCAGGAGCCACTGGCCATACTTGCCTTAACTCTTGCTGATACGGACACCTTTAAATTCCTTTCTGCCACGGTCAAAAGCGGTGAGGTTTATCTGCCTGACTTTCTCCGGTAAACGCCGGTTGATACTCTCTTCCCAGGCACTGACCTTGAAGGGCAGGAAGAGCGAAGCGCAGCCGAGCATAAAGATGTTGAGCGTCCTGATATTGCCCAGTTCTTTCGCCCGTTCGGTGCCTTCAATAAGATAGACCTGGTCGGCAACCTGCCTCAAAATACCCTGTATTTCATCATCGGTGGGGTAACGGGCATTGCCCAGGCTTACCGATAGCGGAGGCAGGGCATGGTTGTTGACGATGGCGATGCCGCCGGGTCGGAGATAGCTGGCCCACCGGGCTGCCTCCAGTTTTTCCAGCGCAAGGAACAGGTCGACCTCACCCTGCCGGATAAGCGGCGACCATACCTGCTGGGCAATACGCATGTGGCTGAGCACGCTGCCGCCGCGCTGGGCCATGCCGATGGTGTCGGTCTTCTTTACATCGTATCCGGCGGCGATGGCCGTCTCGCCGATGATATCACTGGCCAGGATAATCCCCTGGCCTCCGGCGCCGGTAATCAGTAAATTCACTGGTTTCATCTCGTTGCCTTAACCGGTATCTCTGACTGCGGTCCGATTGCCTGTTTGGGACATAGCTGCTGACAGACGGTACAGCCATCCCCAACGCACAGCGAGGGTTCAATGTATAGCTGCTCGCCTGTTTTCTGAATTGCCGAGCAGCCGAGCAGCAGGCAGGTTCCGCAGAGGTTGCATTTCTCCATATCAACGGCTCTGGGTTCGCCGCGCTTCGGCACCCGCACCGCGCAGTCACCGCGGACGATGATGACGGAAAGCTCGGGGCTGTCCAGTGCACCCCTGACGCTGCTTCTCAGTTCTTTCATATTGAAGGCGTCAACGACCCTCACGTCCTTAACGCCAATGCCGCACACTAGTTGCTCCAGTTCCACCTTCTGCATCTCTTTGCCCTGCGCCGAGATGCCGGTACCGGGATGTTCCTGGTGCCCGGTCATGGCGGTGGTGCCGTTGTCCAGTATGACCAGGGTTATCTGCGCTTTGTTGTAGACGCCGTTCACCAGGCCGGTGATTCCGGAGTGCATGAATGTGGAGTCGCCGATGACGGCTACCACTTTCTTGCTGATGCCAGCCTTGCCCAGGCCCAGCGCCTCCCCGATGCTGGCGCCCATACAGGCACAGGTGTCCATGGCGAGGAGCGGTGGATATGTGCCCAGTGTGTAGCAGCCGATATCGCCGGTGATTATCAGCGGTGAATCGGTCAGGGCCTTATCTTTTGCTTTGGCCAGCTTGGCACGCTGCCCGATGCTGCTCAACACGGAGAAAATGCCGGTGTGGGGGCAGCCCGGGCAGAGAAGGGGAGGACGCCTGGGCAGCTCGGCACTGACCTCTATTTTTCGGCGTGGTGAATCAGGGAGAAGCCCTGCTTTCTGGGCCGCTTCAGAAATGATGTCGGGGTTAAGCTCGCCAACCCTGGGGATGAACTCCTTGCCGATAACCTCTATTCCCATTGCCTGCATGTTTTCCTGGAGGAACGGGTCTAGTTCTTCCACCACAATCAGTTTTTCTACCTGTTTGGCAAACTGCTGGAGAAGATTACGGGGCAGGGGGTATGTCATGCCAAGCTTGAGGAAGGAAGCCCTGGGAAATACCTCGCGTGCGTACTGGTAGGCCACCCCGCTCGTCACCACCCCGAGCTTCCTGCTGCCCTGGATGACCTGGTTGAGCGGACAGGTCCCGGCGTATTCAGCGAGCTTGACGAGTCGTTCTTCCATTAGCGGGTGCCGGATTCGGGCGTGAGCCGGCAGCATGACATACTTAGCGGCATTGTACCTGAACTCCGGCTGGCGGGCAGGCAGAGCGCGATTTCTTTTAACTTCCACCACCGTTTTTGAATGTGAAATGCGGGTGGTGGTACGCACCATTACCGGCGTATCAAACTGCTCGCTGATGTCAAAGGCATGAGCCAGAAGGTCGTAGGCTTCCTGACTGTCGCCGGGTTCGAGTACGGGCACCTTGGCCAGCCTGGCAAGATGGCGGTTGTCCTGCTCGCCCTGTGAACTGTGTGCCCCGGGGTCGTCGGCACAGATAACCACCAGTCCGCCATCGACGCCGGTGGTTGAGGCCGCCATGAAGGGGTCCAGAGCCACGTTCAGCCCCACCTGCTTCATCGATGCCATGGCGCGCGCGCCGGCATAGGACGCTCCCAGTGCTACCTCCATCGCCACCTTTTCGTTGGTTGACCACTCGGCGTAGACGTCATCGAAGCGGGCGATGGCTTCCAGGATTTCGGTGCTTGGGGTTCCGGGGTAGGCGGTGGCAACCTTGACACCAGCATGGTAGGCTCCCAGAGCGAGAGCCTCATTCCCGGATAGAAGCTTTTTCATTACCAACATGTTACACCAATAATAGCATAATTTGACCGTCGGAAAAACGATGGCGGGAATTGACAAAGCTGGTTCGTAGCGACATAATACGCTTAAATATTTCATGGTAAAGGAGGATGTCATGCCGGTATACATGATGCTTACCACCCTTACCGATGCGGGACGCAAGGCACTGCAGGAGGACCCCGAGATACTGCGAGGATTTAATAAAGAAGTGGAGTTTATGGGGGTCAAAATCCTGGACCAGTATGCGCTGCTCGGCCAGTACGACTTCGTCAACATTGTGGAAGCGCCGAGCAATGAGTCCGTGGCCAAACTGGCCACGGTATTGAGTGTTCAGGGGCACTTTTCCACGCTGACTCTGGCGGCGATCACTATCGATTCGCTCATTGATACGCTGAAGGAGAAAGACAGACCCTGGAAATAGTAAAGCGAAGGAAGTGCGGTAACTTTTTTAACACAGCAATGAGCTGACGCGGCAGGCAGTAAAATCGCCGAGCTCTATTGAATTTATATAACGTATTGTAAAGCCATGTCAGAGTTGCCACATGAAGTAAAATCGAAGATTCTGGCCATGCAGCGGGGCGAAATAACCGAGCATTTTATCTACGGGCGACTGGCGAAATCGGTGAAAAACCCTCACAATCAGGATGTCCTTCGACGCGTCGCTAAGGATGAGCTGAGACACCATGACCTGTGGCAGCAGTACACCGGCGAAACCCCGGGTCCCAGCCGACTGAAGATATGGCTCTACTACCTTATTTCGCGTGTCTTCGGTCTGACCTTTGGCATCAAACTGATGGAAGAGGGGGAAGAAAAAGCTCAGGCAGCCTATGCCGAAATCGCTAACTTTGTTCCGGCGGCTTCCGATATTGCCAGAGATGAGCATCAGCACGAGCAACAGCTTGTCCGCCTGATAGATGAAGAACGACTCCGCTATGCGGCAGACGTGGTGCGGGGTCTGAATGTGGCGATTGTGGAGCTTACCGGGGTACTGGCTGGCCTGACGCTGGCCCTGCCTGAACCCGGGCTGATTGTGCTTGCCGGGTTGATTACCGGGGTGGCGATGGTGCTTTCTGTGGCCAGTACCGAATATCTGGGAGCGAAATCGAGTGGGGGTGGTCACAGCCCTTTAAAGGCGGTTCTTTACGGTGGGGTGGCCAATATCATCACTTTTGTTTTTCTGCTTTTCCCCTATCTTATCTTTGACAATGTCTACCTGTCTCTGGGAGTTATGGTTTTCAACGCCATTATAGTAGTCTTTATTTTCAGCTTCTATATCTCGGTGGCCAGGGAGATTTCCTTCCGCAGGCGGTTTTCGGAGATGGCGCTGGCCAGTATCGGCGTGGCGGCGCTGGCCTTTCTCATCGGTTATCTGGCGCGGACGTTCCTGCACATACACGTGGAGTAAAGATATTCCCGCAAAACCAGCTCGCGTCTCTTTAGAATACGTCTACTGGCGGTACTGAATTTCGGCATTGGGGTAGACCGCCACCGCCGCGCCATCGCCGTTTCTTTCCTGAAGCACCTTGAGTACGTCATCCCAGCGGTGCAAGAAAAGCGCCTTGGCCGCGCCGCCGAACCAGGCCCGACTCTGGAGGTCGGGGTATTCCGTGAAGACGATGAGGCGGTTGACCTGAGAAGGAATCTGGCGTTCCTTTCGCAGGGGTCCCCAGATTGATTCTCCGAATGGACCCAACAGGTAGTGCGTTACCTGCCCCTCAGGATGGTTGGCGATAACGACGACGTCTCCGCCTTCAGGTTTCAGCGCCGGATAGGTCGTTGGCAGGCCTATCCAGGCTTCATTCGCTTTGGCAAAAGCATTGGCAATGGCGATATCTTTGCCGGACAGCTTTGGCGTCAGGTAGTGCGGCTTGGCTTCCTTGACCGCTTCTTCATATGCCGGGCGCAATGCCCCGGTATAGATGGCTACCGTTTCTCCCCACATATTGACTATACAGTTGATGAGGACATCTAGGTTGGTCAGGTCTCCCGCCTCTTCGATGTCCAGGCGTCCCAGGTTACCTTCGTAGGCGCCGTGACCCGTGTACTGAGGCCCTTTCGCCAGCTGAGCCTTGCGGAACATCCCGTGGTTATATTCGATGGTCTCAAATGAGGCCACCCCGGGGAGGATGATTTTCCCGCCCCCGCCAAAGCCGGTGCTGGGGTGGGGCACCACCGAGCCGATGGCGATTTTAAGGTCGCACTTCATCACCTCGTCGTTAACGTAGACCTTAGTGCCGTAGGTCTTGGTCGTGCCGACGTAGGTGCAGTTGGCATAAGGGTTGTGGTTGTAGACCGGAAAGCGGGCCAGCGTTTCCTCGCCGAGCTTCTTCACAAAGTCTATGCGGTTCATGGCGCCGTGGCAGCCCAGCGCGGAAACGAATCGTATATTACTGTCGGGAATACCGGCGGCGGCCAGCTCTTCGAGCACGAAAGGGACGATTTCCGCCACCCGGGTTACCCTGGTCATATCATCGAAGATAATGACCGCCTCTTTTTTCCCTTGAGCCAGTTCCCGCAGTGGCGATGTGCCAATAAGGTCGCCGGTGACCGATTCTCTTATCTGGTCCAGACTGAGGGCGGGGCGGTTGTAACCGGCCATATAGCCCATTTCAACCTGCCAGTTATCGGGGAGGGGCAGTTCCAGTTCTTTCATTCCATGCCAGGCGAGCTGGGGCAGTTTAAGCTTGTTCGGCATTGTGAGCACCTCTCTTAATACTGTCTACTAATACTGTATCTCAGCGTTGGGATAAATGGCAACTCTGGCGTTGTCACCATGCGTTTCCTGAAGAAGCTTTAAGACTTCATCCCATCGGCGGCAATATGTAATTCTATCGTCGGCATCAAACCAGTTGCTGCCCGGGTGAGGGTATTCATTGTAGACAATCAGGCGGTTTATTTTCTCCGGTATCGATACCCGCCGGTGCTGCACCGCCCAGGTGTCTTTTCCCCAGCGACCCCCGAGATAGTGGGGGACGCGACCTTCGGGGTAACTGGCGATAAGGACCACATCGCCGCCGCGGCGGCTCACGGCGGGAAAAGAGATGAGCAGGCCGATTGAGGTGACATTGTTCGGGGATGAAGTATTGGCGATAACGATGTCTTTCCCGTCCATCTTTGGTGTCAGGTAGTGAGCTTTTGCTTCTTGCACGGCGGCGCGATGAGTGGCGAGAAGGTCGCCGGCATAGACTGCCACTGTCTCCCCTCGCCCATTCATCAGGCAGTTGATTAAGAAATCCACGCCGACCATGCTGGCTGCCTCGTCTATATCCCGGCGCAAGGGATTATCATCGTAAATTCCCATGCCGATTTCCGGCCTGTCTTTTTGCTGCTCCCGACTTTTATGTCCCATTATATGGTTATACTGAATAGTCTCATAAGAGGCTACACCGGGCAGAATGATTTTCCCGCCGCCGCTGAACCCGGCAATGTGGTGAGGCACGACCAGACCGATGGCAATCTTGAGGTCGCACTTCATCACTTCTTCGTTTATATGCACCTCTGTCTTATACGCATTTGTGGTGCCGGCGTAGGTGCAGTTGCCGAAGGCGTTGTGGTTATAGACAGGAAACCGGGCGACAATTTCCTCGCCCAGCTTCTGAACAAAATGCCGGCGGTACATCGGGCCGTGTAAACCCAGCGCGCAGACAAACCGCACTCTATCATCGGGGATACCGGCCGCAGCCAGTTCCTCGAGGACGAGGGGCGCTATCTCGGCTACTCTGGTGGCTCGTGTCTGGTCATCAAAGAGAATGACCGCTTCCTTTTTTCCCCTGGCCAGCTCCTGCAGTCCAGGGGTACCTGCTGGTCTGCGGAAAGACGCTCTCACCTCTTCCGCTTTTAAAGCGGGGCGATTATAACCAGCCCAATAGCCTGTTTCAATTTGCCACTCGTCGGGGAGCGGTAACTCCAGTTCATTGTTGTCGCTGCTGGTTATCTGGGGTAGCTTGAGCATATTTGACATAACGGTCTCCTCTGGTAACATACAGGATTGGTCAGGAACGGCATAGTCCGTATCTTTTTTGATGCCGTAACAATCAGGGACATATGTATCATTGAGGTCACCTTCACATTATATCATAGTGGTTGAGTGCGACTTCCAACCCGGGTGCATTTGAGCGATTTTTGTTTTCAGTTATTGTTGCGGGTTTCTGGTCTATGCCGTATACTAATGAGCGAGATTTTCATATGAGGAGGTAAAGCATGCCAAACGGATACCACGGCAAGATTTTAAGGGTAGACCTTTCCTCAGGGCGTACTAAAATAGAAGAATATCCGGAAAATTTCTATCGCCAGTATTTTGGTGGTTCAGGATTCGTGGGCTATTTTCTGCTGAAGGAGATTAAACCCGGGGTTGAGCCCCTGAGTCCTGACAACAAGCTTATCTTTGCTGCCGGTCCATTGACCGGGGTGCCGGCCGGTGGTTGCGGTCGGCATAGTGTGGGTGGCAAATCGCCGCTCACCGGTGGGTTCGGTGAGTCTGATTCCGGCGGCTACTGGGGGGCGGAGTTGAAAATGGCCGGTCTCGATGCCATTATCATTGAAGGCAGGGCGGAGAAGCCGGTCTATCTTTCTATACAGGATGGCAAGGCCGAGCTTAAAGACGCCCGCCATTTATGGGGGATGAAGGGGCTTGAGTGCCAGAATACCATCCGCGATGAACTTGGCGACCAGCAGGTCAAGGTGGCATATATCGGCCCCGCCGGGGAGAACCTTGTCCGGTTTGCCAATATCATGCATGACCTTGATGCCGCCGCCGGCCGAACCGGTATGGGGGCGGTGATGGGTTCCAAGAACCTGAAGGCTATCGCCGTGCGCGGAAAACAGCGCGTGTCAATCGCTGACTCAGCAG